>JAYVWI010000091.1:0-9045 GCA_043786195.1 Minisyncoccota bacterium | reverse complement strand
GGTCTTCCGTGGACGAGAGCTGTTTTTGATAATCATTCGCACCTCATCTACTGAGAGAGGTCGGCCAGAGAGTTGTGACTGACACATGATGGTGTTGAGGGCACCTTCAAGCTCGCGGACGTTCCCTTCGATACTTTGGGCGAGGTATTCAACCACTTCGTCATAGAGAAGGATACCGTTTTGCGCCGCTTTAGCCTTCAAAATAGCGCTGCGAGACTCGAGGTCTGGCGCCGGAAGGTCGACAATCATTCCTTGTCCAAAGCGAGACAAGAGGCGCTCTTCAAGACCAGAGAGAAGGGCGGGATGAATATCACTAGAGAAGACAATCTGTTTGTTGTTGTCGTGGAGTGCGTTGAAAAGGTGGAAGAGTTCTTCTTGAGTTTTTTCTTTGGTGGCGAGGAATTGCACATCGTCCATAATAAGTACATCGTACTGGCGATACTTTTCTTTGAAATTGTTGGCAGTACCGCTTTGAAGTGAGTTGAAGTAGTCGACAGCGAACCGTTCACTAGTAACATAAAATACCTTCTTTCCTGTCTTCTTGATTTGGTTCCCTACCGCTTGAATAAGGTGAGTCTTACCGTGACCCGTCTTTCCATAAATGAAAAGTGGGTTATATGTGATGCCTGGCTTCTCACTTACTGTACGAGCAGCGGCGTGGGCAAGAGCGTTGTATGGGCCGACGACAAAGTTTTCAAAAGAATACTTCGGGTTTAGGTTGTCGCTCTTGTTGATGTAGTAGTCTTCTAGCGGGAGAGCGGCGTTGATAGTTTGGTTCTTGTTGGCTTCCTGCTTCTTTTCGTTTCGTTGAACAACCACGTACTCGACACTACGGATATGTGGAGTGAGGTCGCGGAGGGTTTTCAAAATCATCGTCTGAAATTTGTCCTGAAGCCAGTCTTTTACAAAGACACTCGGGACGCCGATAGTGGCGGTACCGTCTTCGATAGACACGATGTAGGTGTCGCGGAACCACGTCTTGAAATTGGCGGCGGTGATGGAAAGTTCAATCTTTACCAACGCGTCGTCCCAAAGTTGCTTTACGTCAATTTGTTTAGTTTGAACAATTCGGTTTGAAGTAGTTTGATGTGATACCAGATTCATAGTGATGACGAGCTCCGCTTTTAAACGTAACTTGCATTATACCCGCCTGGGGAAAACTGTAAATAAATGTTTAAAAAAAGACTCAAAGTAGATTCAATTTCTCATCCCTAAAACGCAACTGTGCATAACGTGTGTATAGCTCCGGGCACCTCCCTTGTTTGGTTTATTTCAAGCACGCTTCGATGTAATCGGAATTCTAGAAGCAAGTAATCCCCGCGGACGCTTGAAATAAACCAAACAAGGGAGCCGAGGTCTTGCTCTTGAAATATTCCTAGCATCATGTATAGTTGTGCGAAACTAAACACATATATGTCAAAACGAACCTATCAGCCAAGTAAGCAAAAACGAGCCACCACTCACGGGTTTTTGGTTCGCTCTGCTACCACTGCCGGATCTAAGATCCTCCAAGCTCGCCGCCGTAAAGGACGCGCATTGCTTACAGTAAAAAAAGCTCGTTAGAGCTTTTTTTTGTTATTATATCTCCATGCTTAAGAAGACACAGCGAGTAAGCCGGGCTGATTTTGCTACCTTTTTTAAGAAAGGCAACCGACATCATAGCGACCACGCCACCGTGGTGGTTTCCCCTTTCCCCACTTTCCATGGGTCTGTGGTGGTGAGCAAGAAAGTGTCCAAGCTGGCGGTGACCCGCAACACTCTCCGTCGCCGTGTTTACGCACAGTTGGCCGCTCTCAAAAAGCAAAACCACACGGGGGTCTATATTGTCGTCCTCAAACCCTCCTTTGCGACCCTAACAAAAAATGAAGCCGCTGAGCAGATGGCCCGTCTTATTGTGCGAACTGTGAAATCTGCGTAGAATAGCCCCATGTTTACGTATATTTGGCACACCCTCTTTTTTGACCCAGTTTATAACACTCTGGTTTTTTTCATTGACACTATCCGTAACGGAGACGTGGGACTCGCTATTATTGCGACCGTGGTTGTGGTGAAAATGATACTCCTTCCTCTTTCAGTTAAGGCAGCCAAAACCCAAAAAACCATGCGGGAGATTGAGCCAAAACTCAAAGATATTAAAGAGCGTTTCAAGGACGACCGAGAAGGTCAGGCGCGTGAGACGATGATGATTTATAAAGATGCCAAACTAAATCCTTTCGCTAGTGTATTCCTAGTATTCCTCCAGATTCCGATTGTTATCGCTTTGTATTACTCGGTTGCTCGCGGCGGCGGTGTTCACTTACCGGGTATCAATACAGACATCCTCTACTCGTTTATTACTGCACCAGGTGCGGTGACTATGCACTTCTTGGGATTTATTGATATCGCGGCCAAGAGTATCTGGCTGGCTGGCTTGGCGGGAATCACGCAGTACATCTTTACTAACATGACGCTACCAAAAATGGCACCCCGCGTAGAGGGAGCGCCATCTGATATGAAAGAGGACTTTATGCGCAACATGAACCTTCAAATGAAATACGTGATGCCCGTTCTAATCGCCTTCATCGCTTATACCCTCTCCGCCGCCATCGCTCTTTATTTCGTAGTGAGCAACCTAGTAGCTATCGCCCAAGAGTTCTACGTACGGAAGCACCGTTAGTTATTTGTACATAACACAATCGAATTTTTTTGGATCGTAAGAAAGCCATCCGGGTGTGTACGACCGACCCCATTCGCTTGATATTTTAAGAACTCCTCCGCTTGCTTTGCAAGATTTGTCAAATTCGGCGTAATCAATCGGTGGTCTAAGACCTCCATTTTGTGGATCTGAGATTTTCCAGTTGAGTCCCGCCACTACAGCTATAGGAAACGCACAAGTAAGCGCACCTTTGGTGTTGGCGTTAAAAGTCGTGCAGTGATTAGCTATACTAGCCGTGAATCCTCCCCCATTACTTCCAGTACACACTTGTTTAGCTGAAGCTCTCTGGAGGACTGTTAGTTGAGGTGTTTTAGCAACAGAAAAAATATCATTACAAAAACCTGCGATATCTATAACAACACTATTACCCTGCAGCTTTATAAAAGCATCCGTGAGTCGCTGGTCTCCGTCGTTATTACCGTACCCGTCTCCATTGGCGTCAATGTTGGGTTTGTAGGTACTTTTGATGTAAGCAAACTCACCCTGGGCTACTTTGATTGCAGCTAATTTTTCTGCTGCGTAAGCAATTTTATTTCTACACTGGTAGATATTTGTTCCATTCAGTGAGCCCCCGGCTTGGGTACAATTTTTTGCAAATTCTGCTAGTGCGGTTTTTGTATCAGCAGCATCACATTTTGAAACATCAATCTTATCGAGAGTGTAGAGTCCGTTTGCACTTATTCCTAATGAACTCGTTACTGAACAAGCTGGAAGATTTTTAGCTAGGGCGCTAGAAACCTGGTCAGGAGTTTTGCCGTCCTCTGTAGCCACTGAAGGCCGAGTCACCAGTTCTGGGTCTGGTGGCAAGGCATCAAAATTTGTTTCTTGTTTGTTGAGGCGAGGGTTGATGGTATTGAGGATAATGTAGGCGCCTAAGATGAGAAGGAGGCCAAGGAGAGCTCCGGTGATTTCACCTTTAGCATTACTCTTGGTGGATACTACATCGGTCATCATGTACTTCACTCCAGCTACGATAATCTTGATGACCGCCAAGAGACCAGCAATGCCGATGGAGAAGGCGTAGAGAAAGTTGATGTAGCTGCCAAAAGTGCCGTCTCCGGCGTCGGTTACACCAGGGATGTTTATCAATGGTTGGTATTTTTGTTGCGCAAAAGCTAAACAAGGAGTGACAAGGATAAGGGCGAATGTAAAAAGGAATTTTTTCATAAAATTATTGAGTCTCCACTAAAGCGCGGTCAAGTATCCATAGTGTTCCATCGATTTTGTTTGTGAAGTAGAAGCGGTTTCCGTCCTGACTTGCGGTCGGGTTAGAAACGTCGATATTTTGGCCGACTAAGTCTTTGGGTGTTGCGAGTAGAGTCGGGTTGTTGTTTCCAGTTAGGTCGAGTAGCCAAAGATCGTCACTAATCATTTCCGTCCCTTTGTACCAGTTAGAAGCGGAGTTTTTACCTAAGGTAAAGTTTATGCCACAAAACACCATGGCGTCTTCTTGTAGGAAGTGGCATTTTTCTGGGATTATTGTGGTGACCGAAGAGGATTCTTTCCCTTGGGCGTTGTATGCGTAAGAGGTGTAGACGCCGTTTGTGAAGAGGCTGTAGAGTTGGTAGTTGTTGCTCGAGATGGCCGCGAGACCAAAGCCAGCCACCGGAAGACGTTGTATTACTCCCCCGTTTACTTCATACAAGTATCCTTCCAAACTGTCGGCGGTTTTTGGATAGACAAATATCGAGTCAGTGCTTTTGCGGCCAAAGCGCACGGTGGCTTCTTTAAAAGGAAGTGAGAAGAGGGTTTTGGTTTCCTGAGTCTCGGGGTTGTAGCTACGACCAGCGAGAGTACCCCCATTGAGGGTAGTGTAGAGAACGAGGTTGTCGGTGCTGATAGCGAAGTCTTTGACGGGTTCAGAGAGTTTGTTGGACTGAGCATCCCCACTCTCTTTTGGAAGAGAGATGACAGTAAGGTCGCGGCCTTCGGCGGTTACGTTGGCGGCGACTGCCGCCAACGTACCGTCTGGCGCGATGGCTGCTTGGTTGGCTGTGGGAATGGTGATGTTGGAGATTTTTCGTTCCTCGCCACTTACCACATCAAGAGAGAAGATATAGCCCGTACCAGCTTCGGCGTAGTAGACAGCAGGATTCGTGCTGCTAGCGTCGCTTGTCGCTTCGGCGGCACCGACTACTCGCTTGAAAGTGAGTTGACGGAGAGGGAGTAGCTTACCGTTGTTTCCAGGGAGAATGGCGTCTACTACGTCACCAATTGAAACATCGGCCACTGTAGTGCCGTCCAGACCAAAGGCACTAAATACGTCTTTCTTTTGTTGGTCGTTGGCAAACAAAAGGAAAAGAAGAATTCCAGCGAGAATAAGGATAATGACGATGCCGATGATAAAAAAGATACGTTTCATGGATGGATACTAGATATTGATAGTGATACCCCCCTTGGCTCCCTGTAGGAGTTGAGTAAGGCTGCGGACATGAACATCTAACTTGGCTTCTCCCGGGTCGCCAGTTTTTTTCAAAGTAACTTCATAGGGGTTTGAAGCATTAGGTGAAACTTTTTGGCCGTTGATTGTCCACTCCAAAATATCAGGGTAGTTGAAGACGTTTGAATCGAGGTAGTAGGGTTCGGTACGAATCGTTGCGCTATTACTTATGAGATTAAAATTACTCGTAATCGCTTTTGCCTCTATCCCATAGAGAGGGTTGATTTCGTAATAGTGAATCTCGGGCTTTACTGAGGGTACAAAAAGTGTCCGTCTGGCAATAGTGACGCCACCGTAGGTTGAGACCTGTACCGAAAGAGTGGTGTTACTTCCGCGCGGCATTGGGAACTGGATGGTGTTCTGGTTGCGAATTCCCCCACCGTCGTAGACGTCGTCGTTGATTCGCCACACATATATGTAGTTATTCCCTAGAGTTTTGCCGTCGTTAAGTAAGGCGGTGGCGTTGATTTGGCTACCAATACTTGGGAGTGCACGGCCAGTGTAGAATTCTGGAACATGGGTCTGGGGTTCAATAATAATGTCGAGATAGACGGGCTTGATGAGGGTGCTGTGGGTTTCGGAGAGTCCGTTGAGACTCACTACCATCTTTATTAGAGCGCTGTTCCCGACCGCAGGTGCGGTTACTGCTACCTCACGCTTGTTTTTGGCGTCAGGAATAAGGTTTCCGTTGTAAAACCAATTTATCTCAGACCCCACTGTCCCGGCTCGGTAGTCACCAAAACTCACCTTCACTGTCTCACCTGGACTCGGGAACGCAGGTTGGAGGTCGAGAACAGGTACCGGGCTAATGCCGTCTCCGCTCAAAGACTGCGCTAGACACAGTTGGGGAAATATGAAGATAACAAACAAAATCGACAGTATTCTCATACCACTATAATAACAGACCGTTAGTTGTGTTTTGGCTAGTCTGTGGGATAGAGCCAGACTGCTCCGAGCCAAAGAAGGAACCAAGGGAAGATGTTTAGGACAGGGATTCCGTATGCACACACCGCAATCAAAAGAGCTGTCCACTTAACTCCGGAACCTTTGCCAGATAGACATTTTGTCATTGTGACGACGTAGTTTATCCCCATTGCGAGTAGAGTTCCCCAGCCGATGAACGCGGTTATCATGAGGAAAAGCATAAAAAGATTGGCGACTGAAATGACAGAGAAGTCGACACCAAATTGATTCAAAACCCACGATGCTCCCTGCCCCAGCCATTGAATAGGTGTCGTGACCCAATCGATCACTTGTCCCGCTATGGTGTTGTGAAGAAATTCTTGTAATTTTGCTTGGAGACCGACAAGACCTAATAAAGCGACAGTCAAAATAGCAAGCGGAAGCTGAAATACAAACCATATCCAACCTGCCCAAGAAAATATCTCAGCAGTGACTGCAGACACCATGGCTTTTTCTGCCACTGCGGCCGTCACTGGACCACCTGGAAGTTTTCGTATGAGCGCTTTTTTTGGGTTGAGTGTTCGCCGCGGTTTGCGGGGTTGGTTTGTGTGGGTGACATTACCACCCACTCTCCCGACGGTGTTTCGCCTTACATTATCCGGCTCCCTCCGCGGCTGCGCTTTCGGGGTGGGAGTGGGCTCAACCTGGTTGTTTTGTCCGGACTGGACATCGACTCGGACATTCCTTAGTGGCGTCACAGATCCGATGGACGGTTGGAGTCCTTGTTGGAGGTATGAGTCACTAAACTGCTCGCTAGTCGTCGGGTGAGAGTTGTCGCGCTCTCTGGAGGTAAGACCGGTATAGGTGCGGTTGTCGTTGGCTGCCTGGCGTAGTGCGGCATCGCGTGGTCGGTTTGATGATTGAGAGTTGTTGTTGTCTGCGGGGACAGCGACTTGGGGAGTTTTGCCGTAGATGACAGATACCTTACGATTGCCATTTCGCAGTTGCGCAAAATTCTCGTCCTTGGGGCGAGGGGCAGAATAGGGTTCGCGTTCGACCCTACGAGCAGGTGACTCCGGCATATGTGCCTATTGTACTACAGCCGAGAGGCTTGAAGTTCGGCGCGAGCTTGTTTTATTTGGAGGAGTTGAGAGGGGTCTGAGGTGATGATTTGGTCTTCGGTGTAGGATGCGATGATTTTGATAGCGACGTGCTTAAGGCCGACGAAGAAGATTCCCTCCCCTACTCCTGATTCAAGTAGCAAGAATTTTTCTTCGTCCGTGAGGTTGAAGGTACGTTGGATATTATCAATCGCAGTCGGTGATTGCTTCATGAGTAGCTGAATGGAAGAGTTTGTAATCATCGGCACGCCGTACGGAGAGCGCAGGAAGTCGTCCACGTCTTGCGTGATGGTCGCAATACCAAGGTAGTACTTACGGCCACGCTTAGCGAGACTAAAGAGGAACGACGCAGTGTCTTCTGACTTCATCATCCACCACGCTTCGTCGATGACGAGGAGGCGCTTTGCCAGCCGGCGACGGATGGAGCTCCAAATGAAGTTGGTGATGATGTACATCGCGATGGTCTTGAGTTCGTCTTCCATATCACGCAGTGAAAACACCACAAACTTTTGGTTGATGTCGACGTTTGACGGCTTGTTCATGAAACCAGACCAGGTACCGGAGGTGTATTTTTGTAAGCGGTTGATGAGTGACTGACTGCCGTCCATGCCAGCCAGCACCATTTCAAAGTCTGAAAGGAGTGGTGGTTCAAGCGTGCCAAAGTTGGCGTCACCGGTAATGTCCTTCAGGGCGTAGGTTTCTTGGATGGCGAGATCGATAAGTGTTTCTTCTTCTGGCGCCAGGCCACCAAGCATGAGGCGGAAAAGACCAACCAGCTCGATGACGTGTGTACGCAATACGTCGCGCGGGTTTTCGTCTTCTTGTGGTGCAGGAAGGTCAAACGGATTGATGTGGTGATCAGAGGATAATGAAATATTAAAGAACCGTCCGCCGGTTGTTTCGGCCAAGTATTCGTATTCACGTTCTGGGTCGAGTACGATTACTTCGGTACCAAACATGAGCGACCTAAGAATCTCAAGCTTCAGACCATACGACTTCCCTGCTCCTGAGGTTGCGAAGGTTACTGAGTTGTAGTTTGTGAGACTGTAGCGGTCGAAGAGAACGAGCGACGAGTTGTGGCGATTGATACCATAGAGAATACCGTTGTCCGAAGTGAGGTCAAAAGAAGTAAACGGAAAGAAACTCGAAAGTGGCGATGAGTTGAATTTGCTATGTACCATCAGTTCGTCGTTGGCGAGAGGAATGATAGTTTTGAAACCTTGTTCTTGTTGAAAGAGAGCGGGCTTCATCATTATTAGACGAGCATCAAGAATGCCGCGGATGTCGTTTTCGGTTTTATTGATGGCGTTCTCGTCTTCACCGTAAATCGCCAAATAAAACCCGACGTTAAATAGTTTCTCCTCAGCCTGTTGGAGCTTGTCGCGCAGGTCTTCGAGGTTTTGGTAGGCTGCTTCGAGTTGGGGGTCGCGTACTTCCCCGCGTTCCTCCTTAATGTTGATTTGACTCTGTACCTCAGCCACTTTCTTTTGGAACTTCTTGAGAGTCTCGGCAGTGTCTATTGGGTGAATAAAGATTGAGACATCAATCTCTCGAGCCATGTTGAGAATTGGTTCGAGCCAACCGTCGTTGAGGAAGCGTGGATAAGATACTGCGTAGTAGGTGCGCACAGAAACACCACTAACACTAATGAATCGTGGAGTAATGCTGACGGCTGACGGTGCTACAACGTCGGTAAGAGTAAGTAGCTGATCACTAAATGAAATTTTGTCGTCGCTCGGCTTTTGTTTTTTTGAATCAAAAAGTCCCATATTTTATACATTATTTTCTGTGACCGGAGCTTCTCCTGTCGGATCGCCAGGATTATACGTGTGGTAATAGAGCTCCACGAGCTCGTCTTTACCAAGAGTAATCGTCCGCACACCAAT
>JAYVWI010000090.1:0-14391 GCA_043786195.1 Minisyncoccota bacterium | reverse complement strand
ATCGTTGAGTGATGCGAGTACCACCGCGGCCAAGATACCGATGATGGCGATTACCACGAGGAGTTCGATGAGGGTGAAACCTGATTTATTTGTTTTCATACATTATTAGTGTAGCACGTTGCTTTTTTCTTCAAGCGCAGTAACGCACAAAAAAACAAGCGCCTGGTAGGGCGCTCGTTTTGAATGTTCGCTGTACCTAGTTACACGTGTAGTCAGTACCGTTTGCGAGAGCGACTGAAGTACTGGCGACAAAGCCGTTACTATCAACACACCAGTACGCCGAGTTGTTTGAAGCAAGACGTGATTGAGTAGCCCAAGCTGTCGCACTACTGTTACAAGCTGCGACGCCAGCTGTGGTAGCAGCGTTGTAGGTTGGAGCAGTGGCTTGACCTGAAGCTTTGTTTGCGGCTACGACAAGTTGCTGTACTTTGCTATCAGTACACACACCAAGGTATGAGAAGGTGCCGTTAGCGTTATAAACAATCTCTGCCTGGGAACGAGCGTTACCAAGACTTTGCTTGATAGCAGCATCAGACCCACTCTTTCGCGCATCGTTGAGTGATGCGAGTACCACTGCGGCCAAGATACCGATGATGGCGATTACCACGAGGAGTTCGATGAGGGTGAAACCTCGTTGAAGTTTTTTAATCATATCCTTTTAAATTTAAGTTGCATTTAATATTTGATTCAGATATCAGCTGTGTATCTGAATCAACAGCCCTTGTTGTACATGGCTTGACTCAATTATACGTTTTAATACTTTCAAACGTATAAATAGGTGTGGGGAAAAGTATTGCCCTAGAAACTGTTAGTGAGGTTGTAGATTGGCATGAGAACAGACGCTAAGAGCACACCAACACCAAGACCGAGCGCCACAATCATAGCCGGCTCAATGAGGCCGATGAGGGTATCCACGGCATTATTTACTTCACGGCGATAAAAGTTTGCTAGAGTTCCCAAAATAGCGGCCAAGCTACCAGTTTCCTCCCCCACTTTTGCCATTTGCGAAAGTACTCCTGGAACTTCGGTATACTCACCAATTGCGTCAGCGAAGGAACGTCCGGCCTTTACCTCTACTAGAGTTGCCTCAATAATCTCCTTATATACAAGGTTATCCACGACGTCCGCAGTTACCTCAAGCGCTTGCACTAGAGAAATACCGCTAGAAAGCATTGTCGACATGTTGTCACAGATACGGGTCAACAGAAGCTTCCTCTGTAAGTCACCGATATATGGCACGGAAATAATGAATTCATCGATAGTACGGCGCCCCACAGCTGTTCGTGAAAATCGAAAGAATGCCGCCCCACCAAAAGAGGCCAGCACCAAGATAACAGCTATGTAGTCGACCATGAAGTTAGAGATACCGATGACAATCCTTGTGTAAATTGGAAGCTCTTGTCCGGAGTCGGTCAAAATCTTGGCGATATTAGGAATCACCATTGTTAGCATGAGCATCATCACCGCAACGAAAATCGTGATTACGAAGGCTGGATAGATAAGTGCATTTCGTGCTTTGGAGATTATTTCATACTGACGATCAAGGTAGTCGGCAAGATAATCGAACGACTTCTCGAGTGAACCAGACTCTTCACCAGCTCGAACGAGGTTGACATAAAACGATGAGAAGACATGTGGATGTGCTGACAATGCTCTTGAAATAGAGCTACCGGCTTGGAGGTCTTCGACGACCTGATTGAGCACTATTTGCAGTTGCTCATTTTCTACTTCGGCAGACAATAACCTGAAGATACGAAGTGGTGATACTTGTGCCTGAAAGAGCGTGGCAATCTGGCGAGACAAGATAACAATGTCTTTATACGAAATTGATTGGAAAAAAGAAAAGCTGACGTTAAAAAGTTCTTTTAATCCTCGACTCGCATTTACTTCGTCGATGGAGACGAGGGTGTATCCACGCTTCTGCACCGCTGAAATAGCCGCATCGATAGTCGGTGCTTCAACCGACCCTTCGCGTTGGACGTTTGTGCTATCTACAGCTTTATACGTGAATAACATAGATTATTTTAAAGAAGACGTTCGAGACTCTTGGGATTCACAGAGTACGTAAAAGCGTTCTCTACAGTGATTTCACCATTTTGTACCAAGCGAGCCAAAGAGCGATTCATATCAATCATACCTTGTTCCAGACCAGTTTCAATCACCGAAGGGATTTCGTGGATTCGATTTTCACGGATAAGGTTACTCACTGCACTGTTGTTGATAAGAAGCTCGTAAGCGGGAACCAGTCCACCCGCGATGCGTGGTACGAGGCGCTGTGAAAAAATTGCCACCAGTGACCCCGCTAGCTGTACTCGAATCTGGTCTTGCTGCTGGGCTGGGAATGAGTCCACAATACGGTTGATGGTTTGTGCGGCATCATTAGTGTGGAGTGTCGAATATACCAAATGTCCGGTCTCGGCCGCTGTCACTGCGGCTGCGATGGTTTCTGGATTACGCATTTCCCCTACCAGGATTACGTCCACGTCTTGTCGCAGCGCAGCGTTAAGGGCTGTCTCAAAACTCTTTGTATCGATACCTACTTCACGTTGGTCAATCAGTGATTTCTCTTCAGAGTAGACATACTCAATTGGATCTTCAATCGTCACGATGTGTTCCGATCGGTTTTTATTAATCATGTTCACCATGGCGGCCAAGGTCGTCGACTTACCTTGCCCGACCGGCCCTACACAAAGGAAGAAACCCTGCGAGCGCTGAGTGAAGCTTTCCAGGATAGGCGGAAGATTGAGCTGCGCAAAATCTCGAATGACGTTAGGAATCAAACGAAGAGCAATGCCCATATGTCCTCGCTGATAAAATGCGTTGCCACGGAAACGAATCCCGTCGGCACTTTCATAAGAAAAGTCGATTTCAGTAAAATCAAGGTAGCGCTTGTATTGGTCTTCACGCATGAGAGTCTTGGCAAAACCACTCACGTCACTGTCAGTAAGAATTGGCTTCTTCACCAACGGAATCAACGAGCCTGACACTCGAATAAGTGGGTGCGCCTCCACTGAAAAGTGAAGATCGGAAGCCTTCTCCTGGATAATGAGTTCGATGAGTGAGTGAAGTTCACGCTTGTAGTCGACTGCCATATATTATTTCTTTGTCGCTGCTAAACTCTCCACCTTCTTCACCACGTCACTAGGAATTGATTCGGCTTTAATAATGTAGCCGTCCGCACCCGCAGCCATCGCCTCTTCAATGTCTTCATGTTGACCTTGGTTTGAAAGGACAATGTACTTGGTTTTATTTTCGGGGTAGCGCGTTTTAATTTCTTTAATAAGCTCTACGCCACTCATGCCCGGCATAATCATGTCGAGCAAAATAACGTCAAAGTTGGAGTCTTGTTGTAATTTTGCGAGCGCTGATACTGCATTTTCAGCAGCATCGACAACATGTCCACACTCAGTGAACTTGGTGGCATACATGTCTCGTAAGAAAGCGTCGTCATCAATGAGTAGTATTTTCATCATCATTCATTATATCCTCTAATATGAAGTCTTTAAAAAGGTTATCGACAGGATGGACATCCTCCTCAATCATCGTGTCGTTACCCACTTTGCTTCTAAAGACGTTCATTTCTTCATATGGAATCTCGTGGTTAAGGGCTTTAATGATAGCGTCCTCGTACATTGTGACAAATCCATTTTTGCGAGCAGCTTGAGAAAACTCTTCTTCCGAGGCACTGCGAAGGATTAATTCTTGAATCTCATCAGTGATTTCAAGCACTTCTGTGACGGCTGTTCGCCCTTTAAGACCAGTAGCGCTTTGTGCGGAAGGCTGTGGATGCATAAGGGTGCCACTTTTTGGGATGCGCCCTTTGTATTTTTGGGGCAATGTTTTGAAGGCCTCATCAATCATCACCTGTGTACCGGTGTCGATAGGGTCCTCAACTCCAGTACCATTAAAGAGAGTCCGAGCTAGTCGCTGAGCTACGGCAAGCTTGAGAGTTGGAGCAATAAGATACGGATCTACTCCCATGTCAATCAGACGAGGAATGACACCGATGGCGTTATTGGTGTGAATGGTTGAGAGTACTAAGTGACCAGTAAGCGCTGCCTGGATAGCCAACTGGGCTGTTTCCTTATCACGGATTTCTCCCACCATGATGATGTTTGGATCCTGACGGAGTGCAGCCCGCAGACCGGCAGCAAAAGTGTAACCGATTTCTGGCCGAACTTGTGATTGGCTGACGCCGTCGATAGAATACTCAATCGGATCTTCAAGAGAAAGGACGTTTTGTGTAGTGCAGTCAACTTCACCGAGCATGCCGTACAATGTAGTTGATTTACCAGAACCAGTCGGACCAGAAATGAGGATGATGCCGTAGGGTTCTTTTACCATGCGACGAATCACCTCAAGGTTCTCTGGAGAAATACCAGTCTCAGGAAGACTACGGACTCCCTTGTCATTATCGAGAATACGCATTACCACCTTCTCACCATAGCTAGTTGGTAGCACAGAAACACGAAAGTCGATTTTTCTATCATCAAAGGTGGCAGAAAAACGTCCGTCCTGCGGCTTGCGGCGCTCGTCAAGACGCATGGAGGAGAGGATTTTTATTCGAGCGACAACAGCCATATGGACGTTTTTCGGCAACTCCAGACTCTTTGCCAACGCACCGTCAACACGGAAGCGTACCCCAACCTTATTTCTTCCTGGCTCGATATGAATATCGGACGCTTTACCGTCAATCGCATACCTGAGAATAGTCGCAACAATTTTCTTGACCGGAGCGTCATCTTCAATATAGTCGGTCGTGTGTTTTTCTTCTTCTAGTGAATCGTCAGTGGTTGGAAGGTTTTTAACATCAAATCCAGTTTCGAGATTTTCGAGTGCTCCACCCACTTCCCCTTCGAGGTTGGCATAAAACTGCTGCACCTTAGTGACGTCTTCGTCGAGCATATAGACGAGACGATACGGGATGTTATTAGTAGTACTAATATAATTCAATGCTTCACGCATCTGAAGGTTGTCGGGATTGCTGACACCCACCACCAGCACTTCCTCTTCGATTTTGAGGGGTACCGCTCGATAGTGCACCGCTGACTCTTGTGGGATGTAATTAAGAATTTCTTGCTTGACCGAAAATCCTTCAGGAATAGTGAAGGACGGCACTTGATAGTAGTCCGAAAAGAAGTCGCGAATATCAGAAGGAGCCATTCCTAATTCTAGAAACGCTGATTCGTACGAGCGACCTTGGGCTACTAGTTCAGTAGCTTTTTCTATAAAAGAATTTTCAGTGCCCCCGCGTTCACGCAATATTTGAAGCGGATCCATAATAATTACTGGGTATTATCCTCGACTGAAGCAAACGGGTCAGTTCGTCCGACAGGTTTTTCATCAACTGCTTTTGAAAACGAACGTAATGAACGGAATCGCGCATCTTCAAATAGCGACAGGTCGAGACCAATCTTATCAAGCTCCTGACTTCGTCCGATAAATACCTCGGTATTTGAAAGCATGGATTTTACAGAGTCGTCATCTGCGACGGTGCTGGCGCCCTGCTGCACGTAAAAGTAGTATCCTAAAAACGCGAAGGTAAAGATGACGAGTACGATTGAAATATTTTTTATAGTACTTTCCATACGCTTATTGTGAGCTCGTTCCACTTTCAGGAAGCGCTCGATTATATGTATAAACCGTCATTGTAGCTTCAAGGAATCCCCCTTCTTGCTTAGCTATCACAAGATCGTGCACTTCCAGTGGGTACTCATTTTCTTCGAAGTAAGCCAGCGTCTGCTTTATTTGGCTATATGAACCATCTACAACGAGACTAAATATGTGAGCATCCGGCGCATCCTGAAGCGAAGGATCTGCTACTACCCCGATCGCAGCCTTATGTGCCCCAACATACTTAATGTCTTTAATGATCACTCCTGCTTCGTCAGTGATGAAACTAATGTCGCGCGGAACAGCAATGGTATCAATGGTGTTTGGCATGTACGTGAGTAAGTGGAGCTTATCAGTAGAAGCTACATTAGCCACAGAGTCCTTTAAGTGAGCGAGTTTCTTGTTCACATTAGTCACTTTTTGTTGTTGCTCTTGATAGAGGGTGATTTTGTCTTCAATCGACTTGGTGACCAGAAGAGCTGGTTTGACATACGTAAAGATAACCAAAACAGAGAGGAGGATAAGTGCTATTTGTGAAAAAAGTCCTTTGGGAATCATGGTGTATATATTAGTTTGTCGTTGCGGTACTCGACGCTTCACTTGAACTTGCAGTATCAGCCTCGAGAGTACTTGATGCTTCAGTAGTATCGACCTCGAGGGTGGTTGCATCACCCGGCTTGTACGGTATGTCTTGAAGCGGCACGGTTATCTTCGCCAAGAAAGAAACGCCGGAAATTGAATTTTCTTCGGTGTTTCGATCAAGTGTAAGGTCGGTAATCTCAACATCCTTAATCACAGAGTTACGTTCGTAGACACCACGTTGAAAAAGAGACGCATCAAATGAATCAGTATTAACTTTTGCCTTAACAAGTATCTGCGAGTCGTCTTCACGAGTTATGGTCAATTCGCTGATAGCGGCAGACTTAAGTGTTGCATCTTCCAACGCACCAAAGACTGAAGTGATGGAGATGCTTTTGTCGATTCGTCCCTGGGCTTGATGGAGACGAATGTTAAATTCGCGGACAGTGTCCATATCTGCCTCGCTGAAGCCTCCGATGTCGGAGCTTAATTTTTCAACTTCTCCGTTCAAGCGCTTATCGAGATAGCGGTTATAGAAAAACACACCCATCGACGCGACAAGTGTCGCAACAAAAAGCACATAACTCACGACAGTGAGTATATGGACTTGCCGAGACGCAGTCTGGCGCACCCGCTTTGCGGACCCCTGTTTTGGAATGAACGATGCGTTCGGAGTATTGGGCATACAATCATTATACGTTGTCAAACGTATAATTCTCTCAAAATAACTGTGGAAAGTTTATTCAAATACTCGCAACGCTGCCCCGAGAGCGACGGCGAAGGTGGGACCTATCTCCTTGAGAGTATCTTGCATGAACGCCGGATAAGAAACTTTTGCAAAAGGATTCGCTCGGACAATTTGTCGACCGAGAATGTCCTGCACCAATGTCTCGATACCAGGAAACATCGCTCCCCCTCCGGCCAGGTAAACGGTGGAAATTTTTACATCGTTCTTAGCCTCATATTCTCTGAGCACTTGGGCGAATTCTCGAAAAGCCCGTTCGTAGCTACTATCATGCGCACGCTTGATGTCTGAGTACTCTTTGTCAGTCTTTCTGATATTTTGCTTCTTTAATTCAGCGTCTTCAAAACTAACATTGAGCACGCTAGCGATGCGGTTGGTGGCAATAGCACCACCGGCACGGATTCGGTGCATACGCATCATAAGACCATTTTGACTGATATATAACTTCGTTGAAGTCGCACCGATACAAATAATAGCCGCGTCTTTCTCAGCACTACTGTTGAGAGCTCGAATGACACTAAAGCATTCAATCTCGGTCGGAGGCTCCTTCATGCCAATCACCTGCATCAACACCTTAAAGCGCTCGAGAGCGGAATTTTGAATGGCGGCAATCAAAATATTACGTTGTATCGCTGTGGTGGTGTCTTTATCATTTTGACCGGCCGCTTCGACTTCAGCCCAGTCGAGAGTTACTTCACTCAAAGATGCGGGGATAACCTTACGAGCCTCAACCCGAACCATAGCACCGACATCTGCGTCTGATGCGGCTTCGATACTTACATTAGTAACAAAGCTTGAAGAAAGCGGCATCGCAAAAACCGCTCGCTTGGCAGTGACTGATGATTCGCGCATTATATCGATAATCGCTTCTTGCTCTTGCTTGGCGTTGGTATTCACTGATTCGCCGAGATGTTTGTCGGCATAGGGGCCAAGCTGCAATTCTCCGTATGTGTTGAGTGTCAACACACCATTTTTTTCTTGCAGCTCAACTACCTTTACTGAGGATGACCCAATATCAATACCCACTACTGCGGACGTAGTGTCATCAGCTCCTTTGAAGGAAAAAATATCTTTGAAGCTAAACATGTGAGATACAAATATTCTATCACGTGCACTCAGTTATACTGATAGAGATGTTGACTATCGTACACAAACTTCTTGATTTTATCTTTCCACCGCGGGCGACCGAGCGGTGCGTGCGTGCTCTCTCAAGTGAACAAGTGCACGCCCGACTCACTCCAGGAACATATGAGTCAACCCGCTACCTGCTACCCTACCAACATGAACTTATTCGCTCACTGATTCAGGAAAATAAATATTACGGGAATGAGCGAGCAGCAAAACTGTTGGCCGAAGTGCTCGCCTTGTGGCTCAAACAACACACACAAGGAAACACGGTACTGATTCCAATTCCACTAAGCGCAGCCCGCAAAAAAGCTCGCGGATATAACCAAGTCGAGCGAATATTGCAACGGCTTCCAGTTACCACTAACACGACCATAGCCGCCGGACTCATCGCCCGCACCAAAAACACCCCACCTCAGACCACGCTACAAAAGCAAGAACGACTCAACAATATGAAGGGGGCTTTTGCATATCGCGAAGATAGGTCTCTGGCAGAGAACGCCACTTTTATTATTATTGACGACGTGGTGACTACCGGCGCGACCTTGGTGGCCGCGCGAGCTGCGCTCGCGCCACACCTACCTCTGGGCACCAAAATTATCTGCCTTGCTCTGGCGCACTAAAGAAAAAGCCCCGCTCACATGAGCGGGGCTTTTTCTTTATCCCACAAACGACAAGATATGCGCCGCGACCATGAGACAGACGAGTGAGCCCCCAGCCATCACGGCAACTTTCTTTACAAACCATTTGGGCTCAGTGTGGCCAAAGATAACGGCAGCGACCTGTGTCGGCAGGACAAATCCCAGCCAAGAAAAGAACGCCAGTCCGTAAACACTCCAGTATGGCGGCAAACCCGTCTTGAGAAACGCGAGTACCACGGTAGTAATGAGCGTCATGATAAGTTGCGTCACCAAAAGAGGCGCCATTCCCTTTTGCAATTTCTTCTGTTCTTCGGGTGAGAGGCGATCAAACCCATGAATCTTTCCCCACAACTTTCCAAAGAGTGGTGTGTACCAAATTGCTCCAATAATAAACTGCACGACAGTAGCTACAACAATAGCTAAAATGCTGATATTCATATGGTCATATTATATCATCAGTAAACTTCGTCACGAATGGGGTTGTAAAGCGGCAGTTTCCCGACCCATTACTCTCGCCTAATTAAGAGTCACGAGCAAGGCTTCCAGCGCCGCCTTCGACCCAGCCGCTTCAGGATGTACCGCCCGTAGTTGCCGGAAGACTTTATCCGCCGCGTCGTCGACTTCAGTCCACTTCGCTCTGTTCATCGGCTTGAGCTTCGCATCAGCCTTATCCCATTCAAATTCAAAGTCAGTAATGCGCGTCTGCGCTCCTACCAAGTCTCCCTTGTTCACCAGATCAAGTGAATCTTGGGTGATGGTTCTAAAGAGCGCCAGGTCACCGAGTGGCGAGACCGTCTGCTTCTGCGTCGCTGTTCCCGCATCAGAGATAGCTGGCGCGACAGTATCCGCGGCAGTCGGACTGACGTCCGACTGCAAGGTATGCTGTCGTACATAATATCCCCCGCCAGCAAAAACCAACACTAGCGCGATGGTCACGAGCAGTTGCTTCATCACAACCGACTTCGGCATAGCATGGACTTCTTCCTCTATTATCTCAGCTTTGGTTGTCACATCACTTTTGGTCACAGTCAGATACGCCACCGTCGCGATAATCGCACCAATGAAAATGACGCTCGTCGCAGTCGCTCCCAGTCCCAGCCCACCGTACTTCGCTGGCTGTGAAAGCAAGTCGCCGATAGACGCCCCGAGGGGTCGCGTCAAAATATAAATCATCCAAAATGCCAAGACTCCATTCAGTCCCAGCCGCCACGCCGCGGCGGCAGTAGCAATTGCTCCCACCACGATGATACCAGTCACGAGATAGCCGAGCCCCAGCCCTTCCGCCATCAAATCACCGGCGGCAGTACCAAGGGCAAAAGTGAAAAGAATCGCCAGCCAGTAGAAGGCTTCACGGCGCGTGGTCGTGATCGAATGCATCGACAGCGTCTTTTCTTTCTTGTACCAGACAAAGAAAGTCAGCGCCAAAGCAATACTGAAAAATATAGTACTCACCTCCAGCGGTACCCCAAGACTGTCGGTGAGATTGTCAGTCACCAGCGTCCCAAAGACACTGATGAGTACGACCGCCGCCCAGTACACCGCCGGCACATAGCGCTTCGCCTTAAACTGCACGACCAAAGTAACGAGCAACAAAAGACCGGTCACGATAGAAGTGCCGGTCAACCCAAAATTAAGATTCACATTAAGAAAATCCGCCGCCGTCTCCCCCGAGGTAGTACACAACACCTTAATAATCCAAAAAAATACCGTTACCTCCGGCACTTTATTGAGGAGATAATTAACGGTCGTTTGTTCTGCTTTGGGCAGCTCATTCATTTCAATTGCGGTTGTCATGTAAAAATTTTAATACCTACTCAAAATCCACGAGAGTCATGCTCCGTGGATTTTGTTATCTCACTAATCGTCTGTTTCTGTACCCGGAGCTTCTTCTGGGTCGTTGGCGTCGTCGTCTGTCTCAACATCATCCGCTGATTCTGTATCAGCTTGCGAACCATCTATCGAAGCGTCATCATTTGTTTCGGTATCGGTGTCAGCTTCTGATGCGTCGTCGTTGGTTTCTACGTCAGTGTCGCCAACTGAAGCTGTCGGTGCAGTGGCAGTCTCAGCGACCGGAGCCGGAGTGACAGCAGCAACAGGAGCGGTGGTACTAGACGCAGCGAACACTGCACTTCCTACCACTCCGAGCAAAGCCAGAGGAATCGCGAGCAGTCCGAGACGACCCGAGGTAAATTTTTTCATAATAGACATAGTATTGTTTATTGATAACAAAGGCTGTTACCCCTTCCCCAGTACTACGACACTCAAGAACGTTTCCTTTCAAGATTACTCGAAGTCATCACTCGACTGCACCATCGCGTCATAAAAGCTCGTGTGATTGAGTAAGTAGTAATGCACTCCCTGACCAAAGTCGAACATATTAAGAATAAGTCCCAACCCAATCGTGAGCGCCATCACTGTCAGCACCACAGCAGTTGTTCGGTGTTGGTATCCCGTGCGCGTATTACGAAAACTGACAAACGTCACGATCGCAAACAAGCCAAATACAACCAGCCAGAGCAGCGGTACACTTTGCATAATTCCTTCAAGCGGAGATTCGAGTAGCACAGCCGAACTCACGCCTTCGTTATCAAAAAAGATGTAATCAGCAATCGAAAAAGCAATCGCCCCCAGGAAAATCGACGCCAACGCCAAGGACCAAAACACCGATCGTTTAAACAAAAAATGCCAACGTGGGCGCGGTGCCATACCCCGCGCCTCGATTGCTTCTTCTACACTTTGAGAAAAATTATCCATAGCCATACTTATAATTCGTGTATCTTAGATTCTGTTAGTAAATGACCGAGGTCGGCTTTGCCCCGCGCGATGTACGTCGCGACCGTCCCCTGCGGAATCCGGAGAATATCCGCAATCTCGTCATAGCTCTTCTCTTCAAAGAAGCGCAAGACCAGTACATCGCGGTACTGCGGTTTGAGTTTCCCTAGTGCCCGAGCTACAGCCTCACTGCGGAAGGTGCTGTCAATTTCTTCCGCCACATCGAGCTCATCAAGCAACGTATCGAAGACATACAGTCCGGATTCATCAGCCACCGCCTGCGGCCGATTCTTTTGCTTCCGCAAATAACTCATCGTCTCATTGTGCACAATGCGGTACAGCCAAGTACTAAAGCTATACGCTGAGTCATAGTCGTTGAGATTGACATAGACCTTGATAAACGACTCCTGCAAGATATCTTTGGCCGCCTCCATATCGCTACAGCCCAGTCTTCTGATATACCGCAAAAGTGCCTCCTGATAGCGCTCAACCAGAATGCGAAACTTATGTCGATCGACCAACGTCTCCCGAACAATGTCTTGATCTAAACCCTCCATCAAAAGAGTATACGCCACTCAGGTTGAGTTTGAGTCAGTTATAGGAGAGTCCGAGGTGAAGCTTTATAATATAAATCCATGTCGTACTGTACCGTAATTGAGAAAATGGAGGGGGCTAAAAAGGCTTTGCATATGGGGTACCATGATGAGCTGTATGGCTTTCCGATTCATGGTGATAATGAGTTGTTTGGGCGACTGATTTTGGAAATCAATCAAGCTGGGCTGAGTTGGGAGACTATTCTTAAAAAGGAGCCAGGCTTCCGCGCGGGGTACAGTAATTTCAATATCAAAAAAGTCGCAGCCTACCCCGAGAAAGATCGGGCGAGACTACTGGCCGATGCGGGCATCATCCGCAATCGGCTCAAAGTGAATGCAGCGATTGAAAACGCCAAAGCTATTCTCCTGATACAAAAAGAATACGGTTCGTTTGAAAACTGGCTCACGAGCCATCACCCAAAGACAAAGGATGAGTGGGTGAAGGTATTCAAAACCACCTTCAAATTCACCGGCGGCGAAATCGTCAACGAATTTTTGATGAGTATTAGCTATTTAAAAGGGGCGCACGATGAGAGCTGTGTTATCCATAAGAAGATTCTGAAGGAAAAACCGATGTGGATGAAAAAATGAGAGACTCGATCACTGTGACTTATTCGTCTATGCGCGCTGGGAAGTGCTTTTAAACATTACTCTTTGATCGCTTCACCGCGATACGAAAACATAAGTGGTCTACCAGACTCTGGAAGCATCTCAATATGACGACAGACGAAACCAGCTTGAGTTATTAGACTGTCAATCTTTCTATCCAAATGACAGTTGCCGGTAAATCTTTTTGAGAGTGGTGTAACTAATCGCTGTATTGTTGAAAAAAACTTATGTCGAGTCAAACCGTGTTCGACAAATATAAAACTACCTTCAGGTTTAAGTACTCTTTTAATTTCCTTTAGTACTTGTGCCGGATCAGAGACACTACATAATACCCAAGTTGAAACTACGGTATCGACCGAACTATCTGGTAATGGTATTTTTTCAGCAGAACAACAAAGGTGTTCCACTGGAAAAGTTACAGTGTGGACTCGATCTTGCGCGTAGTCATACAATTCTTTTGACGGCTCAAGCGCGTACAAAATATCTACGTCATTGTAAAAAGGTAGGTTATATCCTGAACCAAACCCGATTTCCAAAACCACTCCACGCGCTTCACCAGCAACTGCAGATCGGGTGCCATTACAATCAATGCACCGCATACTTCTATCAAGAAGTTTCGGAAGAATATATTTTTTATATACGCTAAACATAGCTATTCTAGAGCGGAAGATGAGAGATTCGAACTCTCGGAACCTTTTACAGTTCGACAGTTTAGTAAACTGTTGCTTTAAGCCACTCAGCCAATCTTCCAATGTAGCGACAGACTATTCTGCCATTTCCTCCGCCATAACGCAAAAGTCTGTGGTTTGTGCAGACATTGGGCCGACATGGCATAATAGAGCCTTCATTACTCTATGTACGCCACTTTAAAAAAATATTTTGGATACGATGAGTTCAGGCCACTGCAAAAAGAAATCATTGAAAATGTGCTAGCCAAGGAAGACTGCGTCGTACTGATGCCGACTGGTGGCGGGAAGTCGCTTTGTTTTCAGTTGCCGACGCTGCTGAACGAGGGTATCACCGTCGTCATTTCTCCACTCATTTCCCTCATGAAAGATCAGGTGGATTCTCTCCTTGCTAGTGGCGTCAGTGCAGCTCTCATCAATAGCTCCCTCACCCAGTCAGCTATCGAAGCGGTGATTGGGGAAATCCGCGCGGGCGGAGTGAAGATTGTGTACATTGCGCCAGAGCGTCTGGGCATACCGGCCTTTGAAGCTCTCTTGCACACCCTTCCTATCAGTCTCTTTGCTATCGATGAGGCGCACTGTATTTCGGAGTGGGGTCATGACTTCCGACCCGAGTACCGCAACCTCAATAAGCTCCGCACCAAGTTCCCCAACATCCCTATCATTGCCCTCACTGCCACGGCGACGGAAAAAGTGCGGACTGACATCGTGAAGCAACTCGCGCTCCCAGCGCCGAAGATATTTATCTCTAGTTTTAATCGGCAAAACTTGAGCTACGAGGTGCTGCCGAAGAAAGATTCTTTCAAGACAATTCTTTCACTGCTCGCAAGCTACCCCGAAGAAAGTGTCATCATCTATTGTTTCTCCCGCAAAGACACCGAGAGTATCGCTGAGAAGCTCAACCAACATGGCTACAATGCCGGTGTCTATCATGCTGGACTCACCCCCGACAAACGCCGCGACAACCAGGAACGCTTCATCCGAGACGACATTCATATCATGGTCGCGACCATCGCCTTTGGTATGGG
>JAYVWI010000089.1:0-6104 GCA_043786195.1 Minisyncoccota bacterium | reverse complement strand
CCCTGCAGCTTTTTTCGTATTACTGTGATAGTGATGCCTTCTCTTTTATTTTGGGTTTTTCAAAATCCTTAATTATTGTGGGATCAATGTGGGCTTGTTTTGCTGTGAACTCTGATTGAGTTTGTAGTTCGGTGGCAGCAATTCGTAAGTGAAGGGTGGTGTTGTATACCAAGAAAGCAAAAAGAAAAATTAAACCCCAAGCGACATAAGGAAAAATCTTAAGTGACTCAAGTTGTCTGTAAGTATTAATACCTCTTTTCATATTGTACAAATTATATCATCACACACTGGCACTTTTTCAACTTTTTGCCTATTATGTGTCTATGCGCCATTTTGAATATTTTAAGGGTAAGCGAGTGACGTTGATGCGGATTGGTCTTTTGGGTCGGGGAGTGGGCGATACTGCGTATATGGCAGAGGCTGGGGCAATAGTAACTGTCGTCGATGCAGCGTCACAAGAGGTGATGCAACCGTCGGTTGATGCGCTGGCTTCGTACCCGAACATCACTTTTAAATTCGGTGCTTATAATTTTGATGACTTTAAAAATGCTGACTTTGTGTGGGTGGGAGCAGGAGCGCCACTTGATGAGCCTGTGCTCGTACAGTGTATGGAAGCAGGGATTCGTCTCGTGCAGAGCGCCGCGCTCTTTGCTGAACTTTCAGGGATTCCGATTATCGGCATCACAGGTACACGCGGGAAGTCGACGGTCACCCACATGATCCATCATGTACTCACGACCGTCTTTGACGGACCAGTGCTACTTGGTGGCAATGTCCGAGGGTTATCTAATCTCCAGCTTCTCAGGGAAGTGACAGATGAAGCAGTAGCGGTGATGGAGCTTGATTCTTGGCAGCTACAAGGCTTTGGCTGGGCTAAGCGGTCGCCGCAGGTAGCCGTCTTCACCAACTTCATGGAAGACCATATGAATTACTACCATAACGACATGGAAGCGTATTTTGCGGACAAGGCGAATATCTTTAAGTATCAAGAGGATACTGACACATTAGTGACAACACTGGAAGTGTTTGAGTGGGCGAAGAAGTTGCCGGGAGCGACATTGGGGCAAGAGGTGATTCTTGTGGACGCTTCAGTGATTCCAGAAGACGCCACGCTCGCTATGCCGGGTGAGCATAATCGTCTCAATGCAGCTCTGGCACTTGAAGCGCTCAAGGCGCTCGGACTTGAGGAAGAGGAAATCTTCGCTGGCTTAGCGAGCTTCCCTGGAGTTGAGGGTCGGTTGCAGTATCTTGGTGAAGTTGATGATATTAAAATATACAACGATAACAACGCTACAACACCTCAGGCGGTTATTGTGGGTATGAAAGCGGTAGGGAACAGTGATGATAAAAATGTGATATGGATAGGCGGCGGCGCTGATAAAAATATTGATACCACGGAGCTACTTGAGACAAGTCCCCAATACTGCAAGAAGGTAATTCTTCTGGCAGGAACTGGTACAGATACTATTAAAGATAAAATTGAATGTGAAGTCGTCGCGAGTATGGAGGAGGCAGTGAAAGCCGGGGTCGCCGCAGGCGACCCCGGAGACGTCCTCCTCTTCTCCCCCGGCTTTGCATCCTTCGGTATGTACAAAAACGAATACGAACGCAACGACGACTTCGTTGCTATGATAAATAATCTGCAGACAGATATATAAAGAAAAGCTCAAGCGCTGCGCGCTTGAGCTTTTTTATGACCGCACGACGACGATAGTGTTTCGCAGAGGTGTCTTATCTCTTCGATAGCTTGCCAGCTCCGGCGTTTCCAAGGTACAAGGTCCTTCGTGCCTTATGTTTCCGGCTGGGATCTTATGGTATATAAGTTGATGCTTTATGACCTCGTAAAGATCGAGCGCGCCGAGTGCCCGGTCTGCAAATACCGTTTCGGGTAGTTTTAGAAAAGGCTCTATAAGATGTCCGGCTCCCTCGTGGTCATGTTTAAAGCAAGATCCGCAAATGTTTCCCACCACCAGAGCAAACACCTGACTAGGATCACCGTCGTGACCAATCAATGCATGGAGAGCATTTCCTACCACTGTACAAGAAGTACAGTGACCAGACGGTGACAGAGCCGGTCTTCCGGCGTGTGCGAGCACGACGTCATCTGAGTCAGCATTATAAAGAATTAGTGCCGGTCAGTCCGCCGTTTGGATGACGCCAGCCGCGTTTGTCTTGCTCAGGAAAATGCCGTCAGCGTGAGAAATTTTTTCGTACACGTCATGAACGATAGTCTTGTGTCCAAGATCGTCAGCGCAACTCGCAGTAATGAGCTGTGCAATATGCTCGGGGTTGGCACCTAACGCAATGGCTTGAAGACGCGAGGTTTTTACATCTGTATTTAAGCGAGGTTGGTTAGCGTATATTGTCACCTCGCTTGAGCCTATAGGATAGGATTGTGTACTGTAGCGTGCCATATTTAATACCTTTGTGAACTGGGTTCTGAAGGTGATACTATGATACCCTTTTACGTATGTCAAAGTTTGAGCTCAAAGATATCTCGCGCATTCATTTTATCGGCATTGGCGGAATCGGGATGTCTTCCTTGGCGCGGTGTTTTATTAATGAAAAGAAAGTGGTGAGTGGCTCAGACCGGGCGCTGACTCCGATTACCGAAGCACTCCAGACCGAAGGGGTAAAAATCTTCACCGAGCAGGTAACAGGAAATATTTCTAATGATATTGAGCTCGTGGTGTACACCGAGGCAATGTCACCTGAGCATGAAGAGATGGTCGCGGCCAAGGCACTCAAAGTGCCAATGATTAATTACTTCGAAGCACTTGGTCTCGCGGTCAATCCCTACTATCTCATCGCCGTCGCCGGAACTCATGGCAAGACGACCACCACAGCGATGCTGACTGATGTGTTTGAAACGGCGGGGAAAGACCCAACCGCAGTGATTGGCTCATTGCGTGCCAAGACCAAGAGTAATTTCCGAGCAGGGAAGAGTAAGTATGCGATTGCAGAAGCTTGTGAATACAAGCGCGACTTTTTACACCTCAAGCCAGACGTGTTGGTGATCACAAATATTGAATACGAGCACACCGACTACTACAAAGATTTAGCCGATGTGCAAAGCGCCTTTCGCTCACTCATCGAACAAATCAACGAAGGCGGCTATGTGGTGACTGATACAAAGCATCCAAACATTGCTCCAATTCTGAAAGATCTAGCGGTAAAGATAGTTGACTATACGGAGTGGTTAGATCTTAATTTAACACTCAAGCAACCGGGACTGCATAATCGTATGAATGCTGCAGCTGCAAAGGCGGTAGCGCTTCGCGAGAAACTTGAGGAGGAAGTAGTCGATGGGGCATTAAAAGAATTTACCGGTACTTGGCGTCGCTTTGAGTTTAAAGGAGAATTCAATGGCGCTCCGGTCTATGATGATTACGCTCACCATCCAACAGAAATCAGAGCCACTCTACAAGGGCTACGAGAACTTTATCCAGATAAGCAGATTGTAGCCATTTTTGAATCGCACACCTTTTCACGTACGGCTGCGCTATTTGACGACTTTGCTCGCGCGACTGCGCTAGCTGATAAATTCTATTTCTTACCCATCTACGCCGCCCGCGAAGCCAACACGACTGGAGTGTCGGTGAAAGAGTTGGCCGTAAAAGCACTTGAATACAATAAAAATGTCTCGTACGTCCCTTCATACGAAGACATGCTCGCTCTGCTTGGACAGAAGACCAATAAAGACAACGTAGTAGTTTTTCTCGGAGCTGGGAACATCACCAACCTCGCGAGTGACTTCATCGCTAATTAGATTAAGAAAAAAGGCGGAACCGTGAGGTTCCGCCTTTTGAGTTGGTGTTGATGAGCCTATATTGCGCCCGCAATAGCTTCTTTTGCATCCTCGAGCTCAGTTGCAAGGATGATTTCATAGTTTCTAATCCAAATCAATCCCATAACCAGTGCCATACATAGTATGCTGAGGTACAGATTGCCATTCCCCCAAATACTTTGCCAAGGGGAAGCGATGCCGAAGCCGCCAATCACAGAAAGCTCAACATATTTGGCTTGGGTAAACCAACGAGCCATCTTTTCAGCCGAATCGAACTTGTGCTTACGAAGCCTGGCTGCAACCAAAACAGCAATGTGCGTGACAATCCCGACCCCTGTTCCAACTGTGAGGAAGAAAATCGTGAGGTCAAGATTGTTGTTTAAAGTGGCTATCCAAGGAGCAATGACTGGTCCGCTAACGAGCGCATCTAAGGTGATTGCAACCAACACGACCAGTCTTTTGCTACTGTGTTCCGTCAGACCAAATTTTTCAAATCCGCCTGTGATTCGGAAAGCTGGTTCTTTTCCTAAGGCTTCGCACGTTACCTGGTATACCAGGCTCATAACGAGACCAAACCCGAGGACACCAATTGCTGGTCGAAGAATAGGAAATTGTTGGGTAACTTCCAGCGATAGAAAATAACTGGCGGATATGAACAAAATATGAAGAATCACAACCCGCAGTGTCCACGATACGAACGTGAGAGTCACGTCTCGAAACCTAGCGGTAGTTGCAATAGCGACATCAATTGCCAGACCTGCACCGAGGACAAGCGCGGAGATAAACAGGGCACTGTCCATCGTCAATTCCTTTCAAGAAACAAGAGAACAAGTTACTTACTAAAAAACACATATTTATGATAAAGTCAATAGTTTCGCTTTGTTCAGTCTTAAACTACGACTCATAAGTTATAGTAAGTCTACTAATTTGGCAGCGTCATCAATTGGTAATACACTTATAGTCATATGAAAAAAATCTTTGTTTTTGCCTTGTTGGCACTTTTGCCAGCTCAATCTGCTTTTGCGTTTTATCCGTGGGGCTTTCCGCCGTCGGGAAAGAATTATCAGCCAGGTAATGCTACTGAAGTCTTCGTCGCGTACGAAAATGGCACCGAAACAGTCATCTTGAAGCCTGAGTGGCAGGGCGACGCGAAGAGTTTTGGTATGGTCTATCCGGTACCAAGTAAGCCAACCATTAAGGCTGGCCCGACCAACCTCTTTAACGAACTCGATGAGGCGACTAATCCGTGGGTGCAATCACCGCCAATTATGTACGCCCAAGGCGGAGTGGCCGAAGTGAAGGCAGCCACCGCGCCGGTAACAGTGGTGGAGCAATCAGAAATCGCTGAGTATAAGGTGACAGTACTAAAGGCGACTAATGCAACCGCACTGACTTCATGGCTTAAGAAAAATGGCTATAACTACGGCAAAGAAGACACCGATAAGGTGCAGTACTACGTCGATAAGGGAGATTTCTACTTTATTGCGCTTAAGGTTAACGCCCCGGTGGTCAACATCTATGCGCAGCCTATGAGTAAGGCGATGAGTGCAACTGAGGCTGTTGCGCCAGTGGCGGACACAAAAATGGCGATGATGCCACCATATTGGTATTGGGGTGAACTTTCACCGATTGAAATCACTTTTGCCACTGACAAGCCACAGTTGCCAATGCGTACTCTGAAGGGTACTGAAGCGAGTATGAAGTTTGATCTCTACACGCTTGGCGGCAAGGCCGTATACATTCCTGGCGTTGATACCGTATGGAGCAATCTTGTGGACGCGGCATTCTTGAAGTCCGTCCCAAGTCTTTATGGCTACAATCCAAAAGCGAAGTGGCTCGTACGCCAAGAAGTAAAGTTTGTGCCAGCTAATTCAAACGAAGACCTTTTCCTCACATTGGCCGAAACCGAAAACTTCACGACAGTAGCGGCCGGCAAGCAGGTACGTTTTAATCCAAAGCTCCTCGACGTGAAAACCGGCATTATTCCTGGTGAGCGTGGTCACGTCATGAGTACTGACGGAAAGGGAAATGCATACGCATTTGGCCGTAGTCTCACCGTGGGCTCGGTTGGCGAAGACGTTCGTGAATTGCAGAAGATTCTAAACGCTGAAGGCTTTACGATTACTACCAGTGGCTCAGGTGCACCGGGAACTGAATCGACTTACTTTGGTCTAAAAACGAAACTGGCGCTCATCAAATACCAAAATTTCTATCGTGCTGATATTGGTATTACCACCGGAACCGGTTACTTCGGGCCAGCGACGATGAAGTTTATTAATCAGTAGGGGGGTGTGAGAAAAGCGGCGGCCAAAGGCCG
>JAYVWI010000088.1:0-4622 GCA_043786195.1 Minisyncoccota bacterium | reverse complement strand
TCACGAGCTCACGCAAGTTTTCTAGACGCTCAAGCGCATCTTCTGTTCCTTCGTGACGATACATACCTTCGATGCCACTGCGAGCCATGATGAATTTTATTGTTTCAGATAGAGGTTTCTCTGAGGCGGTCTTGGTAATATCTGCCATGATACTTTCAAAGACAGCTAATTTTTCCTGTGCTCCTTTGTTTAAATCGGCGCGCTTGCCTTCGATTATTTTAAGGAGGGTCACCTTTCCAATTCCGCGGGTGGGTTCGTTGATTACTCTTGCCAAGTCAGCGTTACTTCCTGGATTAAGAGCAAAACGTAAGTATGATAAGACATCCTTCACTTCCTTCCGTTCAAAAAACTTTGTACCCAAAAGTTGATAGGGCACTTCAAAATTCAAGAAAGCTTCTTCGAGTACTCGTGACTGGAAGTTGGTGCGGTAGAGGACAGCGATAGAGGTTGGGTCAGCACCGTCGGCGATTAGAGCTTGCGCTGTCATGGCGATGTACTCGGCTTCATCGTAGCCAGTCATTGCGGCGTAGAGGGTAATCTTCTCGCCTTCTTGGTTGTTGGTGAAGACATTTTTGTCGACCCGGTTTTTATTTTTCTTGATGACGTCGTTTGAAGCAGCGATGATGGTCTGGGTGGAGCGGTAGTTTTCTTCAAGAAGGACGGTAGTCGATTGTGGGAAATGTCGTTCGAATTGCAAGACGTTTTTAATGTCAGCGCCTCGCCATGAGTAGATGTTTTGATCAATGTCTCCTACAACGCAGATATTGTGTGCGTCGCCAGCGAGCAGCTCTACCATAGAGAATTGCACTCGGTTGGTATCTTGGTACTCGTCGACGTGGATATATTTAAATCGTTGCTGCAAGGTTTCGCGGACTGTCTTGTTGTCTTTGAGGAGTCGAAGCGTCTTAGCGAGCAGGTCGTCAAAGTCGAGTGCTTGTTCTTCTTGCAAGATAGATTCGTACTTTTCCCAGACGGTCGCTGCGACTTGTTCGGGATACGAACTGGCTGCGTCCCGATAGGTATCCGGTGTAATTGCGTCACCCTTGGCACGAGAAATCATTCCGAGAATTCGTTTTGGTTCAAACTCCTTAGGGTCGTAGTTTGATTTTTCGATGGCTTGTTTCACCGCGCGCATACTGTCGGAACGATCGTAAATAGTGAAATGTCGCCGCAAACCCATGGCCTCATGAAACTCACGCAAGAGGCGTACACCCAGAGAGTGGAACGTGGTAACGAGGGGGAGGCTGTCAATTGTCGCTCGGTCAGAAGGAGGATATTTACGAACTAGGTCGCTTACTCGTTCGCGCATTTCCTTCGCCGCCTTGTTGGTGAAGGTCACCGCGAGAATATTATGCGCTGCGACGCCTTGGTGGATGAGGTGAACGATGCGGTGCGTGATAACGCGAGTCTTTCCTGAGCCAGCGCCAGCGAGTACCATCAATGGGCCGTCAGTGTGCGTTACGGCAATTTTTTGGGGTTCGTTTAGGCCTTCTAAATACGGTGCAGTTTCGTTCATGTGAAAAAACACTATACCACACCCTCTCCTCGGCGGCTGAGGAGAGGGTAATAAATTTAAGAACAACAAAAAGACTTCGTCAATAGTAAAAGGAAGCTAGTATATATAGGTATTTTTACGCAAAAAAGAGTCAGCCGTAAAAGTGCATTACGTCAATTGTAGTAGCCGTTCCATCTAGTAAAATATTACACGTACCCAAAAAGGTGCAGCGGAGCAGTGATGCTCTTTTTCATTTCTGACACAGGAGTAATGACTGAAACGGCGGCGAGTCCTTAAATAAACAACTATTCAACCTCACACACAAGAAACTGAAGAAGCCTCTGGTAAACCCGGCCATCAGTTCAATATATATAATACAAAAACGAAAGCCACATTCGTCACTGAGCTGGCGTTGTTTCTTTTGGCAGTAGCGGTTCCGGCTTCGGTGCACGCGGGTCTTTTTTCTGAGCTTTTTGCTCAAGCGTCTTCAACTGTTCCGATGGTAGAGGCTGCTGTTATGGAAGGTCCTTCTGACGTGACTCTTTTGTCAGCTCTCCAAAATCCCGACCCGCAGGGCGGTAAGACAGAATCAGACGTTGTGGTAGACGAAAACGCGCTTGTTTCGTCCGGCCCAATTGCCGAGAGTGAAATTGCGGCTCAAAATGAAAATAGCGACGAGATTAGTGTCTACACAGTCCGCGAGGGCGACTCCCTTTCACAGGTAGCACAGATGTTTGGTGTGACAAGCAATACCATTCTCTGGGCAAACAATCTTAAAAAGAAAACTGACATCACTCCGGGTCAGTCATTGGTGATTCTTCCGATTGCTGGTGTTCGACATATTGTAAAAAGTGGCGACACAGTTCAGTCGATTGCCAAAAAATACGACGGTAATGTCGACGACATCCTTTCGTTCAATCAGCTCGCGTCAGCAAGTGAAGTAACTATCGGAGATACTCTTATTATTCCTGGTGGTGAAGTACATGTCGACATTCCTAAAGTCGAAGCAAGTAAAAAGAAAGCCCCTACCAAGAGTGGCGGCAAAGCAGCTGCTGGCACTGGAAACGGCGGACTAATTAATCCCGCGCCTAGTTCAATCAAGACTCAAGGTATTCATGGTAAAAACGGTGTCGACCTCGGGGGTGCCATGGGCTCAACAATCCGTGCTGCCGCCAGTGGTCAAGTAATTATTGCTAAGAATGACGGCGGCTGGAATGGCGGATATGGAAACTACATCGTAATCAAACACAAGAACGGTACTCAGACACTCTACGCTCACCTTTCAAGTCTCAGTGTCGGTGCTGGAGAGACTGTTGATCAAGGCGAGACAATTGGCGGTATGGGTAATACCGGCAAGTCTACCGGTACCCACCTCCACTTCGAAGTACGTGGTGGACGTAACCCTTTCTAGGTTGATTTATTCTCTGAGCTATAAGAGACCCTTGTGGGACACGTGTCCTGTGAGGGTCTTTTTGTAGTTTATCTTAGGGTGTTACGAATTTGCTCAAGGTGCCCGGTAGGGGTACACTTTCTAGGATTACCAATTTACCTACATAGTATGAAATTTAGATTTGGCGGCGAAGGGCCGAAAAACGTGAATCCAGACCGGGTGGCATTTGAAAAGATAGACGAAGAAATACACGAGACAATAACGGAAAACCCATCAGTACAAGAAGTTGTCCCGGCCTGGGATGAAACGACAGATATTGCCCCAACAAAGAAGTGGACATTCTTTGGTCATGATAAAGAGAGTATGGTGAAAGGTATACGAGTTGCCGCCCTCTCGTCCTTGGCCGCAACGCTGGCTCTTAATGTTGGCGAAGAACATCATGAGGGAGCAAAAAATCCTGACGGTAAACTTATCGAAGTACTTGGCAGTACAAATAGTGCGGCACTGCTTGAAAGTACTGAGGCCGACGTGTGTCAGCTTATTGATGGAGATTTCATGCATCGATTCTCAACGATAGATGAGCATGGAAACGAGGCGTTTAACCCGGGTGCGTTCGTGGTTCCCTTTGCAGTTTCCCTGACTGAAAGTTGTAAGACAAAAGTCGACATTGAATTTCATATCCCTTACCACTTCGCTCGTACATTCAAAGAGATTTCTGCTAAGAATCCAGAAGCGCGAGATGAGATGGTAAATCGGCTGGCAAAATTTATTCAGCAACAAATGCAAGACGAGCTCGTCATTCGCGGCGTCGCTGGAGTGACTGATACGTTGATGGTGTGGGATAAAAACGAGAACATCGTCTACACTGGGAAGCCGAGGATAGATCTTAGCAAGCTTGATATTAGCGACCTACGTATTACCGGAACTGCTTCTGCAGAGGCTGAAGCGAGCACACAACATGCTGGTCCAGAAAGTCTCATAAAACCAAACCACGAAAATATTGTACTCGCGCTTGATCGTCGAGACGAACTGATTCCGTTTTTGGAGCCGGCCCTCGTGAAAGCAGGATTCAGTGCTGATGTGATGGAGCATGTTACAACGCTTGGATACGAACAAAATTTGATAGAAGCAGACGTAAAAAAACTATCGGATATATCGAGGAACATTTTCGGAGAAACACTCCTTGGAACTGATACTGACTTAGAGCGTGCCTACCAGCTCGTGCAAGAGTATAACGATGGCAATCCAATAGTCGCTAAAGCACTCGAAGAGAATCCAGAATACCAGGACACAATGCGCAGGCTCTTTGACGATAATCGTGGTGTTGAAGTAAAACTCACAGCTAACACAGAGACAGAAAAAGATACCGTGTATCCAATTGCGTTAGCGCTCCCCTTCCTTCTCTTGGCGCTTGGTCGTTTGAAGCGACTGTCTGTACCAGGTGGTGTTCGGACGATTCGTCACAAAGAACGAATTATAGAACGCTCAGTACCAGATACGATTACCAAAGAAAAGGTCGGTGTTTATGACGCTAAGCGACGACTCTTCTCCGAGACAACCCCACCGGAAGTTTCAGAAACTAGGTCATTTGATGAAATATTTGAAGCGGCAGGTGTCTCTTATGAAGATAGACAAGGTTTGCTCGACCACCTTTTAATTGAGGAGGTTCTCCCGAGTCTCGACGAGACTACAAAAGAACCATATATCGACTATGAAGATGTCGTAAATCGTAATCGT
>JAYVWI010000087.1:0-13863 GCA_043786195.1 Minisyncoccota bacterium | reverse complement strand
GTATTACCACCCGACTCAAGAAATAAACAACAGACAAGTTCTCTTATTAGCGAGTGGGAACAAAATTCAGAGACTGAACCGAAGCGAGTAGTCTACGTAGGTGTAACAAGATCAAAGAAATTGACTGCAATTGCCGTCCCAGAATCTAATTTAGCATCTATCCAAACAATCTTAACTGCTAGGCAGGTGTCGTTTATTGTTATTTAAGATTCAAAATCATTAAGTATTTTTAGGAAGCTCTGTTGGGTTGACTTAGGAATTTGTGGATGATTAAGTAACTCAATCTTTCCCTTACGTTTAATGATTTCCTTAACTTCTCCAAAATAAAAACCCTCCACGGTAGCAAGAAACAGGTAAGAGGGATTCCAGCTTTGACTCATGCGTTTTACAATACTGAGGACTTCACCGTTCTTGAGCGTCTTTCGGTATTTAACTTCAATCAAATGGACCACTTTTGTCTTGTTGTTGATGACGGCAAAATCTGGAGCTGTTCGAAGGGCTTCCACCATTTCATCATTTTCACCTTGACCTCGACCAACCAATTCAGGGATTATTTTTTCATACCCAAACTCCAACACAGTAAATTGACCCGTCGAACGAAGCATTTGTGCAAATACCGTCTCAGCAATTTTCCCCTTTACTAAATTTCGTGCAAATGATACTTCATTAGATTTCATACAACCTTATTTATTTTTTACTTTGTTTCTTGCAGCAACAGAAGCAATGTGTCCAGCGAATGAAGACACGAACACTGTGAGGTCCGTTAAATTGCTCATACACCGATATTTACCATTTGCTCCCGCTGTTGATGGTGATAGCATCACACAAGCAGCGGTATAGAGCTGTTCTTGTACCACTTTTTTACAAAGCTGGTTATACCTGTCAGCGTATGACGCTCCTATAAATTCTGGGAAAATAGGAAAGTGTGGGGACCTATCATTTACAGGTCGACATGATTTTTCGTGTTCCTCAAGCAACATGAACCATCCTACAAAAGGTTTTGGCTGCTCGCCGAAACCACCCTCTCTGTATGCAGTCCAAAAGTCATGTGCTGTTCCAATCGCCTCTTCGGTGCGATTGTTGTAATTGTTACCGAACGACCCCACTTGCGACTTAAACTCGATAGCAGCAACTAGTTCTGTACCATTCATAACTACAAAGTCCCACATCTTTGTTGGTCTAAAAAATCCAGGTAAGGTCATTAGCCTGCCACTTTGAATTATAGTCGCATTTTGCAGACCATTTAATTTAACTATTTGCTCCATCAAAGCAGAGAACCCATCCATGTTCTTGCCTGCAGTTACAGCTCCACGCATACCTTGGTCAGCTACTCCTGCAGTTTTTTGCTGTTGAAGAGCTGTTTGGCGATTGCCCCAGAATTGCTTCACTGCTTTTTTGGTCCTGGATTCAAAGTCTGCTAAATCAATTGCCATATTTTTCAATTATATTTCGTTCTGATTCTGTTAAATTGTAAAGGTCATACACGATACTATTCAAACCATTTATATCTCCTAACTCTGAAAGGTGAACTATCTTTTCCCGCACTAGTACTGCTACCGATTCCCAAGCAGGCAGTCTAATCCGCCTTAAATACTGTGCTTGAAAACGAAGACAATCACCATGCATCTTTGTCGAATATGTCCGAATGAACAACCTTGCAATACCTGAGGCTAAAACAGCTTTCAGTACAGGTAGGTCCCACTGTTCAGCGGTTATGTAGTACAAATTATGATGAGGATAGAATCCTCCTTTATCGTACACTATATGCGCATCTCCCTTAATATCAGGAATGAGAAGTTTTGGTTGCAACAACAGGTCAATGTTTATTTTGTCGATAGTCCGATACCAATTCTGTGGATTTTTATTTGCAACGTGTCTTTTTCTCAATACATCTTCATGAGTTTCAAAGTAGCTCCGCAAGCGTGGATAATCGTCCAAATCAACAAGTTCGCCAGTGACACTAAAGGGATTTATGATTCCAAGTCCACCCCATACAATTTCCCCCGATCGGATATCCTTTGTTGTGGCGAGGGGTACTTTTCTGTCATCTTCTACCGCTAATTCATCGTAGCGACCAATAAATACCTTATCAGCACCACTAGCGACTCCAATACCAACCTTACAGCCAACCTCTTCTAGGGAAGGAAACCCTGCTTCAATTTTTTGGACAATATTTAGCGAGTCATAGTCATCAAATAGCCACGGTCCCCCTGAACCATCTATTAGTAATTTCCTGTGAGGATTCACTGTAGTGAGTAAAACATTCGACAATCTTTTAAGTGCGAAAGGATCCAGCGTAGGCTTCGGAACTACTTGTGTTAGACCCCTAGCATCATTACTGATGATAGTGATTGCGGGGTAGGCAATGACATTTGAGGTAAAGGCATTTACACCAACCATATCCACGCACACTTTCAAATGGTAATTATTGGCAATCAGTTTTCGCAACGGTCCACCATAGCGATTTTTCATCCAGCGGTTAGCGCAAATAAAACCAAGCATCCCACCTTTATCAAGTAGCGACAACGAGTGTTCATAGAATGGGATGTAAATATCTGCCCGATCGTAGATAGTTTGAAATCTTTGGCGATACTCGATCATTAAGTTACGAGGCAACGACTCTTGTCTGATGTACGGCGGATTCCCCGCAATATGGGTAAATTCAATATCAAAGTCTGTAAGTAAAAAATCTCCTTTCACTAGCCATTTATTCAAAATCTTACGCGCATCAGTCACTGACAGTCCATTCGTCACTAATAACTCTAGCAAAGAATCAAATACCCCAACAAACGAGTCAGCATGAAGTTCAACCGCACGCACAGAGTCCTTCAGTAAATCAAATGACGGCTTAATGTCATGAGCATTGAGTGACTCAAATAACCTTAGTACTACTGGAAGTAAAAAATCTCCATCACCAAATGAAGGCTCAAGAAAGTGTTTTCTCTCCAAAGCAAGTTCAGGGGAGTAACCTATAAGATCCAGAATAAAATCAACTACTTCAGGGCGTGTAAAAATTGCCCCACGACCGTCTGTATCAGCAGACGCCAGCTGATCAACAGCTGAACTCAAACTGAGTCCTTGTAACTGGTTATCAAACAATTGCTTTGTTACAGGCATTGGTATTATTTTATCATTATTTATCTTTAATATCCTTGCTCAAATCGCTAAAAATTGCAGGAGATTAGGGCTGGTTGAAGATCAGGGATATAAATCGTAGTGTCATTCCTTTGTACAAACACAGTTCGAACTTCCTCTACGACGTCGCCCACGTAGCAAAATCCCCTTCTGGGGATTTTTGCGTAGTGGGCGGCTAAGGAAGCAAACTGCTTTGCTTCCGTCCGGGAATCGAAAGGCGCAGCCATGTCGCAAGACAGGCGAGCTGGGGTCGAAGGTACTTAGATTTTTATGAACGAAGTGAAATAAAAAGCTTAGTAACCTGTGACCGAACTTCCCGGTAGTCGCCCTGCGACAGTTTAGTTTGGGAATTGAAAGACGGAACAAAGTGTTGATTCCATTCGTCATTTTCTAGCGGATGTACCCATTGGCTTTTAGATAGGTGCTGGTGAGGATAGGTTTGTCGTTAAGGTTTTTAGATTTGGTGACTTTTCCTATTATGAGATTATGATCGCCACTTGTTTTTATCAACTGCTCAATCTGAAGCTCCATAAAGCCGGCGGCTTCTTTGAAGTAATGTAAGTCTCCTTCTTGTACTAGCTCGTAGCGTTTTTTGAGTCTTGAGATTTTATCGATGTCTTTACCTGAAAGCTGTCCGCACACACGCACCACTGGTGCCAGGTCTTCGCCCAAGAGCTGCAGGAGGACTGTCTTCCCTACTACTACATTCTTTAGCGTCTGAGTATTTTTGTACACTGCGACCAACATAAGCTTTGGCTTAAGCGAGATCGACGTGACATAGGTGCAGATATTCATATTACTCACTCCTTCTTTTGATTTGGTGCAGAGGCTCCACACAGCGTCATCCGGTCGATTCCATAGTTTTCGCATAAGCTTATTCTACGTGAGATATTTTTAGGTACAATACAGACACCATGAAACCACTGACTGACATCGATATTGAACAAATTATCCTAATGGCCTGGGGAGATACGATTCCCTTTGAGACTATTACGCTGGAGTATGGTTTGACCGAAAACCAGGTCCGGGCTTTAATGCGCAAACATCAATCAGAAAAGACGTACTGCCGGTGGCGCGAGCGAGTGCAAAAGCGCAGTGGCGCTAGTAGCAAGCACGAGCTTTTAAGTACGAAAACGTCTACGAGACAAAAGTATTAGCCACCTTCGCAGGCTTCCCAAAACTTGAAGAAGCTTTGGTAGTAGCCGTTCACATGTGGAAATAATTCTTCCACGACATCTTTGTGTCCAGAAATATGAGTGGTGGTTGGGTGGGCTTTTGAAATAACTGTTGCAGCAACAATACCCGGGATCGTTTCTGCGTTTCCGACAAATAATTTGGCATTTGGAACATGTGTCTTTAAAAGCGTCAGCATATGTTCAAGCACTCGTGGTGAGACGGGATGCTTATCAAATAAGCTTGGTTCAATAATAAAGATGCGCTCCCCTACTTCATTACAGCGCCAGAGTGGGTCAATGCTCCACGGGTGATAGAGAAAGACTGTCTTGCCTGACACATCGCCAATTTCATCAGAGACAGGATACTTCGTCTTAAAATTAAGTGGTTCGTGGGTTAGGAGAGCAAGCGGAATATCCTGCTTGCCGATATTTTCAATGGGCATATCGAGGTACGTATCACGCTGCCGTACGTCACTACAATTATTTATAAGATCTTGATTGGCAACATACTGTTTTTGGACTGAGGTTCCCGCTACCCACTGCCAGGACAAGGTGTTTGACGCGAGGTCGCCATCTATGAGGTGGTAATACAAAAAGCGACTCATGTCCTACCAGTACGCCTTCCCTACATTGCATGCGATCATCGCAGTCCACATGCGAGCGTGGTTGTGCATATACCCAGTTTCCATAAGCTCTTTAAGCTTCTCATCTATCACGGTAATGCCGGTTGACGCACTTTTGATTGCGGTCACTACTTCATGGTGTTGCCAATCGTCACGCGAAAACCTGAGGTCGGAGAAAATCTCCTCTCCTTTTGCGCTGAATACTTTTTGGAAATACTCCCGCCAGGCTAATTCTTGGATAAACTTTTGCGCATTGTGGGCTGGGTGCTTTTTTAGTACCTGGGCACGAATGGCGGGTAGGCTAATGACGCCACGAGTGATGTATGGCGAGAGTTTTGAGACTGCTCCGCGTAAATGATTTCTCGTCTTGGTGTATTTGATAGGATCAAAATCGTCGATAAGCGCGAGTATGTCTTTGTATGATAGATGTGGGTTCATATTTTTTTCATACGGCAACGGTCGGAACAATACTGCACAGTATCCCATTGGCCACGACTAGACCAGCGTTTGCGATTGGTAAACGGCAGCTTACAGCCGATACAGACCTTAGTTTCCTTTGGTTTGTTGGTCATAGCCTTTCTAGTATACTCATTATCATGAGCGAAGCTACCGTTATCTATCCGCACCAGCTATTTACTACGCACCCGGCGATTAAAGCCGGTCGACCGGTTTTTCTGGTGGAAGAACCGTTGTTTTTAACTGAGTTTCCTATCCATACGCAAAAGCTCCTTTTGCATCGACTGTCGATGAAGGAGTATGAGCGGAAGCTTGTGGCCACTGGGTGCACTGTCACATATCTTGATATTTCATCACTGCCTAATACGGCTTGTGTGTTTAAAACTCTGCGCACTCAGGGTGTGACCCACTTACACATTGTCGACACCACTGACTACTGGCTTGAGAAGCGGATTGCAGCTGCCGTGTCAGAAGACGGCTTTGCGCTTACTCGCTATGAGTCGCCACTGTTTGTCCTAGGAAAAGAAGACGCGATTGCGCGGTACAAAAACAGTAAGAAACATATGGCACGGTTTTATAAGCAGTTGCGTATCGATAAGAACATACTGATTGGACAGAATAATGATCCGGTGGGTGGGCAATGGAGTTTTGATAGTGACAACCGCAAGAAGCTCCCTAAAGGTATGTCTCTGCCAACCGAAATTGAAACTCATAATGAAACGAGTGACATAAACGCAGCCCTTACATGGCTTAAAGGCGTGAAGGGAGATACGTACGGTAAATCCCGAGTTTGGATACCGTGGACGCACGCCGCCGCAATGCAGTATCTACAAGAATTTATTGCAACCCGACTGAAATTTTTTGGAGATTACGAAGACGCTATCGCAACGAAAAAGACCAGATTATTTCACTCTACCCTTTCACCGTTGATTAACATTGGACTGCTCTCGCCGACTGAAGTTATTAATGCCGTGATTAATTATGGGAACGAGTACGATGTCAGCCTTAATTGTATTGAAGGCTTTGTCAGGCAGGTGATTGGCTGGCGCGAATTTATTCGTGCCAGCTACGAGTGCGACGGCGTCGTGATGCGCACTAAGAATTTTTGGAACCACACGAGGCCACTGCCAAATAGTTTCTGGGATGCTACTACCGGCGTAGTGCCAATTGATAATGCGATTGAAAAAGCTCTCACCTATGGATACAACCATCACATCGAACGATTGATGGTGCTGGGGAATTTTATGCTCTTGACACGAACTCATCCCGACCAGGTGTACCGGTGGTTTATGGGTATGTATGTTGATGCTTATGATTGGGTGATGGTGCCAAATGTGTATGGTATGAGCCAATTTGCCGATGGCGGAATCTTTGCCACGAAGCCATACATTTCTGGTAGTAGTTACTTGAAGAAAATGTCTGATTATTCAACCGGCGAATGGGAAGAACTTTGGACTGCTCTGTACTGGAGCTTTATTTCGGAGCACAAAGATTTTTTCTTATCGAACCATCGTCTTTCGATGATGCCACGACTACTGGAAAAAATGTCTAAAGAAAAACAAGACGGCTACCGTAGCGTAGCGATTGCTTATTTTAACGCGTCGACCTAAGCAGAAACGCTTCCACCTTTTTCAGAATGTCTTTGAGTTTAGATGTAGCAAATCTTTACATTTTTAAAGTTGCATCATCCTAGCCTCACTCAACCACTTCAGACACAAATCCTCAAACTGGTTCCATCTGAGGGACAGTGCGTGCCCCTTTTAGAGCTAGCCCGAGAAGGGTACAAAAACAGCCTCTTGCGAGGCTGTTTTTGTAGGGTTTTATTTTGTATCGTTTACTAGTTTATATCTAGCGCAAACTCTTGCCATTTTTTGTTTGCTTTGGCTACCAGCTCTTTGAAGGCGGCTTCGGTCCAATCAGCTCCGGCTGACATCTCCTCTTCGAGGTCGTCGAAAGCGTTATTGTAGCGGAGTCGTTCTCCGGCATCGAGTCTTTCTGCTTTTGCGTCATATTCGTCTCGTTTGGCTTCCCAAAGTTCTGTGAAGTTTTTGGCTTGTGTGTCCATAGTCGTGTGGTATTAAGATTTTAAGTATTGTTGTTGAATTTGGCCTTGCGTCTCTACCCGGGCACAGTTTTCACTATATCGATGGTATGCATTCTTGATGCGGCACTCTTGCTCCCATCACTACTTGGCGAGATTGAGCTTTCTTGCTGAGTCAAAAATGGCCTCAAAGAATGCCATTTCTTTAATTAGATCCCGAAAGTCTTTGCCTCCAGCTGAGGCAACGTACTGGTCGACAAGTGTGTGAGTATGGCCTTCATGCTCTAGTTTGGTGACATTTTGATACAGCGCTGCTGCGTGGTCTGATTTTTTTGTTATTTTCATATGAGATAATGAACTTATGAGCTCCAATAAGGGGAGAGGAACTCGTATTGATTGCTAATTTTGTTGAGGGTAGCCTGCGTGTCTACGTTGTCCCGAAATACTTGTTGGCTTTTAAGAACCTGCTTCTTCAAAGCAAAGTACCGTTGCTTTTTTTCGGGCGAAAACCACTCCACACAATTTTCGCGCTTAGTCAGCTGTTCCTTAAAGGCATACAAGTATTGATCTACTATTTTTTGTCTCATAGCGAGTCAAGGTTATATGCACAATCGAGTAATACAAACTGAAATCTTTCTATCGTTGGAGTTTGTCATACAATAATATTCAATTTAAATTATTTGTCAAAATAAAATAAATAATGATTGCCAAAAAGCGATTATAATCTTTATATATAAAGATATTTGACATTTAACTTTAATTAATTTTTTATACTCATCCACAGGTTATGCACCGTTTGTCTAAAATAAAATAGTTGTTTTTTCTTTTGATGCATAGTAGTATCTTCCGTAGGCCGTACATGTTGACGGGAGGTGAGGGAAATGGGTGCCTAAAACTTGGGAAGGGTGCACCGGTCGTGGATTCACGACCACATTGAGGTCGCAAGACCATAGCGTAACGAAACGCCACCGCGTAGACCGAGGCTTGCCTCACTGCTCCGCGTACATCGTCGACTAACGCTGATTGCAACAAACGCACAGTCTTCCCTTTTAAAAGAACGTCCGATCCACTGGATCAGACGTTTTTCTTTTTGAGGTTTTTATTTACTGAGCGAGTCCGAGTCCCACGCTAACTTAAAAAGGCTCCTCATGGTCTGCGCTACGGGCGCACTTTCGATAACAACGCCGATGATGGCATCCGCGGTAGACGTAAAAACCACTTTATTATCAAAAATATAAACGTCGGTGCCAAAGTCAAACAATTTTTTATCAACTCGTCTCACTTCTTGTGGAGGCATGACCAGCATTTCTTTGTCTTTTGAAGTATAGAGTACACAAGACGTAATGCCTTTTTTCGCTCTCGCTTGAGAAAATTCCATGAGCTCCTTTCGTGAAAAAATATTGTAGGTTTCGTCGATAGCCATTACGAGATGGTACTCTTTCGACTTCATATTAAGAACCTCGTTTCGTATATTCGTCAGTCCTTCCTTACCTTCAAATACCCGCACTGCAGGTCGCGCGCCTTTATCAATAAACTGACTCAATAAAATCGGAATGAGTGATTCGGCCTGGGCTTTTTTCTTCTCAATTTCTACCAGATACTGCTCGAGGACTCGCTTCAGATTATTTGGAGATTCAGCCACAAACTGCACTATCTTCCCCTCTTTACGGGAGCTAATTAAGCCTTTTTTAAGAAGAGTTTTAAGCTGCACATACACAGTTGAGCGTTTAATTTTGGTTTCTTTAGCGAGAGCATCGATCGTCGAAGAACCCAGCGAAAGCAAAGCAAGGTAGATGTCTGCCTCCTTTTCGGGAAGTCCTAGATCAATAACTTGTTGACGATATTCTCGTATCATATGGTAGGAGAATACTACAATCAAAGGAAAAGCACTAGACTTTTTTGGGAAACAAGAAATAAGCACAGACAACGAGACTCGAGGCTAACGCAAAAATAACCGGAATACCGAATGCCGCAGCCATACCGCTGGCCAACAGAGGTGCATTGCCTTACGACAGCGCTTGTAATGATCCGTTGATACCAAGCGCTGCTCCCAACGTATACGGAAGTGGTGAGAAGCTTCAAGGGAAAAACATTTCTCGCTTTGATACTTTACTTTACATTGTAAAGTGATAGACTTGATGGATATGAACATTCACCCTGAAGTTCGAATCGGACACATTCATCTTACGGTCAGCGACCTTGACCGGTCACTCGCTTTTTATCGTGACCTTCTCGGGTTTGAAGTTACGGCTAGTTATGGCGACTCGACGGTCTTCCTTTCCGCTGGCGGATACCACCATCACATTGCGCTCAATACCTGGGCGGGCAAAGGTGCCTCTCCTGCACCTTCTGGCCACACCGGCCTCTATCACACTGCCATCCTCTACCCTTCCCGACTTGAGCTTGCGAAAGCAATACAGAAACTTACTGTTGCAGGCTATCCAATTGATGGTGTCGCCGACCACGGAGTATCCGAAGCCATCTACATGCGCGACCCCGACAACAATGGGGTTGAACTCTACGTCGATCGTCCGCGCAAGGAATGGGCGTACAACGCAGACGGCACTATCGACATGGTAACCGAACCACTCAATCTTCAGTCTCTGTTAGACGAGCTGAAGTAACAAGCTGCTAAGCAGCTTGTTGTCGATAATTGCTTTATACTTATTTAAGTAATGAACTCCTCTACCAAAGAGAGTACGTCTTTTGAATTTTGGTGTGAAAGCAGCGTGTCAGCGGTATCAAAGTCACACCAGCGAATCTCTTTTACTTCATGCGGTTGAGTGATCGTGGTTTTCTTTGATTCGCAATAGCCAACTCTGTACTCGACAGTTTTATTTATACGCACGTTTTCATGCGTAAAAGAATATGCTACTGAAAAAACTTTTCCTGTTTCGAGAATAATTTCAATGACACCTGTCTCCTCTTCGAGCTCACGAAGAGCTGCAGCTTCCGCTGACTCCTCTGCTTCAGCATGACCCTTCGGGAAAATCCAAAAGTCGTCACCGCGGTAGGAGATTTGGTGAATCAGGAGCACTTCCCACGTGTCGCCATTCTTATAGAGCGGAACGATGCCGTACGAGATGTCGTCTTTAGTTTCCATAAGGTAAGTATACAAGAATCACAGAGTAACGGCTGGGTCAGGCTACTATATTTTACTTATAGATACAGGCTTACCTACCCTCAAACTCAAGCACTCCATAGTCATTCCGAAATATAGTGCAGTCTAAAAAATAAAAGCCGCCTTTTGAGCGGATCTTGTTTTAGGTGCGAGATGATTATTTCACCTCGATAATTGAGCGTTCACCACTAGGACCGAGGTAGAGTGCGCGAGTATCGCGGACTGGCTCGGGCTTGGGACAGCGCTGGACAAGCTCTGTGCCACGAAGCTTAGCGTCGGCGGCGAGCGCTTCAGCTACTTTTTGACTGATAGTGATCATACAGGTTCTCCAAAAAGGATTTTTGTCTCTTCTATTTAAAGCATATTGGGAGTAAGGTGTCTATCCGTGGTGAAAATGGAGTTTGTTGGACGTAGGTTACTAAGTGTTCTCGGCAGCCACGAGGACTTCGTACCTACTGGGTGGAGAGGACTTGGTTCCTACAGAACCAGTATCCGTTGTGGCTATTTTGTTTCGGCGCCGCCTCACAAACTAGCTCACAACAGCTTCAAGTCCTCCACAACTGTGCCCCCGCACAGTTGTGGGCCTGGGCAAACGAAAAAGCGCACTCTTGCGAGACGCGCTTTTTCTCAAGGTGCCCAGGAGAGGACTTGAACCTCCACACCTTGCGGCATATCCACCTCAAGGATACGTGTATACCAATTTCACCACCTGGGCATACTTCATTTGAAGTGGCGCTATTATGTACTACTCCGGCTAATATTTCAACCTTTAGACTTCAGCCCAAGTCCGAGGGTCTGCAATCATCGTAAGCGCTCGTTCATGGATATCAGCTCGTGAAGAAAACACCGTCGGTCGTCCGAGAAAATCTGCTCCATACAATCCCTTGAGAGAACCTTCGTGTCGTTGCCATACACCATCCTTAAAGACACTAATCACTCCGCCATTGGCACGCACCATAACTAGTCCCGCGGCAGAATCCCACGCGCTCATTTCAAGTTGAAGAATACCGTCGAGTTTTCCCACTGCAACATAGGCGAGCTCAAGTAGCGAGGAGTGATAATGCCCTGATTTACCAAACTCGAGATAAAGCGCGCGTTGGATATGCTGCCTCGCCGGCTTAATCCATTCCCCGTTACTATTAGTGCCGGTAACAGTAATAAAGTGACGTCCCCCGACAACTTCTTCCGGCACTGTACACGGTCGACCATTTTCTTTTACACTTCCTCCCGCAAAAGAAGAGAAAAGTTGTCGGCTAATTGGGTTATAAATAATTGCGAACGAATGCTCCACATTCGAACTAAGGCGCGCAACAGTAATTGCGAAGAAAGGAATCTTTCGTACAAAATTGTCTGTACCATCAATGGGGTCAATCGCCCAAACATACTCGTTTGAGCCTGCAACGAGACCGTGTTCTTCTCCTAAAACAGCCTCTCCAGGAAAGTGTTCCTCGATAAATGAACAGAGTTTTGTTTCAATAAATTTGTCGACATGAGTCACCACCGAACCATCTGCTTTTTGCTCATTAAGGGCCGTATCTGAACTAAAGTAGTCACGAGCAATATCACCGAGTGATTCAACGTACGTAGTGAGTGTTTGAAATTTTTCTTCAAGTGCCATCATAAGTAAGGGAATCATTACATATTGATACAAAAATAAAAAGAGCCGGTCCATTGGACCGGCTCTTTTTTAGGAGATTATTCCTTCACTTCTTCTGTGCCTTCTGCAACTTCTGGAGAGGCTTCTTCTACTGGAGTGGCGGCGGCTTCTGCAGCGGCAGCGATTTCAGCAGCCTTTGCTTCTTCCTCAGCTCGCTTTACTGCAGCGGCTTCTTCAGCTTCCTTGGAAGCGAGCTCAGCCTGCTTAGCCTCTTCTGCAGCGCGGGCGGCGGTTTCCATGCCTGATTCGGTAGACATTGAGACGAGGTTCATGCGACGCATTTGGCGACGAACTTCGCGAGCCACCTTCTCACGGATGTAGTAGAGCTTCGCTCGACGTACCTTGGCACGACGGACAATCTCGAGCTTATCGATAAGTGGTGAGTAAAGAGGGTAGATTTTTTCTACACCAACACCACTAGCTATCTTGCGGACGGTAAAGGTCGCCCCCGGCTCATCACCATGCTTACGAGCGAGTACCAATCCTTCAAAAATCTGGATACGAGTCTTACCCTTATCTTGAATTTTTTGGTGAACACGAACAGTGTCTCCGGCTCGGAGCCCGAGAGACTTTCGATCTTCCATATTTACTGGTGACACTGTCACCCCTGCCATTGCTGCTTTCATAATAATAATTTAATCAATAGGTCCTTTAAACGTGCCACAATCTACCACAAACCCTTTGAATCCGCAATATCGGACCGATTTGGCAAAAAACATATCCATGGTACGGTAAAGCTAGTCAGAAGTTCCAAAAAGGGTTCTTTCCATGCTTAATATTCCCAAAATCGTCATTACTGGCGGACCCTGCAGCGGTAAAACCACTGCCTTGGCTGCAATTGTACAATTCTGTCAGGACCACGGATTTTATCCTGTGGTCATACCTGAAGCAGCGACTGACCTTATCAACTCTGGATTCGACCGAGCCAAACCGGAGTTTCAAGAGTACGTACTGCTGAAGATTCTCGCTGAAGACAAGCTTCGCGAAACAGCAGCGACAATCGGTCACTTCCCCGACAATCCTGTCTTCATCTTCGATCGTGGTCTGTGCGACGGCAGGGCGTATGTGTCAGAAGAAGTGTTTAATGCTTACTTGCAGAAGGTTGGCTTGTCGCTTGTTGACGCGCGCGACCGCTACGCTGGCGTATTATTTCTCGACAGTGCCGCAGTCGGCGCTGAAGAGTTCTACACCCTCGCCAACAATACTGCTCGAAACGAAAGTATCGAAGAAGCGCGAGTGCTCAACGCCCGCACCTTCGATGCGTGGATGGGTACGCCACACTTCAGGCAAATCAGGAACAAACCTGGTCAGGGCTTTCATGAAAAAATAACCGAATGCCTCCAGCATCTGGCGAGGATTCTCGGCGTACCGATTCCGCTTGAGAACGAACGGAAGTTCGTCATAGAACATCTCGATGCAAGTTTGCTTCCTAGTCATACGGCTCCCATTGATATCGTGCAGACATATCTTGTGAGCAAGCCAGGACAAGTCGAGCGAGTACGCGCTCGTGGTCAACACAACCGCCACCTGTTCTTTCATACAATTAAGATTGGGCTTCCCCGTGGCGGCTCGCATGAACTTGAACGTATGATTGATAAAGATGAATACAATGATTTCCTCATTCGGCGCGACTCATCTCTACTGACTATCTACAA
>JAYVWI010000086.1:0-4876 GCA_043786195.1 Minisyncoccota bacterium | reverse complement strand
CACTACTGAGTGCTCTTGGAGATTGTGCTTAATACCAGGGATGTAAGCAGTAATTTCCTGACCATTTGAGAGACGAACACGAGCAATCTTTCGGATCGCAGAGTTCGGCTTTCGAGGAGTCTTGGTAGTTACTTTTGTACACACACCTCGTTTGAACGGTGAGAAGTAGCTGTTGGGCTTGTTTTCAATTTTGTTGAAACCAGACTCAAGGGCAGCTGTCTTAGTCCGTCGCACAGGGTCGACTCGCTTCTTACGGGTTAATTGTTGAATTGTTGCCATATGTTAGCTGGAGTACTTTACTATATATAGGTAATATTGCAAGCAGAAACGCTTCCTTGAGGAAGCGCTTAAAAGTGCAGGACGGGCAACCCGAGCCCCAAGAGACTTCACGTCCAGCACACTGTCTCCTTTGGGGCATCTAACTTTCTTCACTATACTCCAATTATCCTATCCTACAAGTGCAACCGTCAGCCATTGAGTAGCTAGATATAGAGGCTGCGCCAGGAACACCATGAAAAGAATAATGACTAGAGCGAAGCCCAAAGCCACGTTTTGTTCAAAATACCTTCTAAATCCTTCGTATTTCATTCGAAGTGGATACGGAAGTAGGCGAGGGAGGATTTTTGAGCCGTCGAGTGGTGGAATCGGCACCAGGTTGAAAAAAGCCAAGAATATATTGAGCATAATAATCTGAATGGAGAGCGAGACAAAGGCTTCGGAAAGATTAAGACTCCCAGCCAGGCGAACCAACACTCCAAATAGTACAGCAATACCAATATTGGCTGCCGGACCGGCCGCGGCAACCATCGCTTCGCCCCACTTTTGGTTGCGGAGATTATAGGGGTTGTACGGGACAGGCTTCGCGGCACCAAAGAGGATTGGGGAGCCAGTGAGGAGTAAAAGGCCCGGCAAGATAACCGACATCATCGGGTCGAGGTGCACGAGCGGGTTGGCAGATAGTCGCCCTTGCAGCCGAGCAGTGGGGTCACCGAGCCAGTTAGCCATATAACCGTGCGCCATTTCATGAATAACGACCGACAGAATAAGGATGATAATCATCGCAATTTGCATAGGATCCATATTGAACCAATAGTACCGTACTTACATGAGGAGTAAAAGGGAAATTGCCGAGTGCGTGGGGAGGGTGATACAGGATGTTCCTCAGCGTCCTCGCTCCGGGAATTGTCGCTGCGAATGCTTCTTAACACCCTGTATCACCCTCCCAGAAGCTTGCAATATCAGACGCACATGGTAGTATAGCGCCACTAAACAACAACTTTATGGCAAAGCAATGCGACATCACAGGCAAGAAGACCCAAATCGGGGGCAAGTACAGTAACCGCACTCGTGCGACGCAGTTCAACCCGTCTGGAAAAACCAAGCGTTCTCCAAACCTCCAAAAGAAGCGTGTCTTCGTTTCAGAACTCGGCAAGACCGTAACCATCAAGGTCTCAACTAAGGGTCTGCGCACCATCGCCAAGAACGGCGCGTACACTACTCTCAAGAAAGCCAAACTTATCTAATTCTTCCCCATAGCACGCATCTACTGCGTTAGCTGCAACAAAAACGCGCTTTGAGTACAAACCAGTACATCTTGCGCGTTTTTGTTTTGCTGCCTTGTATCTACGCACTCTTGTAAAGAATTATGAAAGTGTAAAGATTGTTGCACAGCACATGCTTATCTACACCTTCTCCCACAAATTCCTGAACACTTCTCGTTGGTCGTGCGCCATGAGCTTGTCGTGGATTTCAACGAGATAAAATGGCCGACTGCGAGTATTGATCATAATGACGTACTCGCCCACTATCCAGGTAGTCGAATAGAAATCGAGTGCTTCCCCCCAAAATTTAATATTCCGCCGAGAAAGGTGTTTATTCTTTTTGGCAAAATCTACTTCTACTTTTGCCCCGTTGCTGAGTAGTTTTAAATCCATATTCGCATTCCAACGTTCCCAATACCATTCGATCCACTTCCCAAAGTGTTCTACAAACGTATGATCCTGAAATCCCCACCAGGTGCACTCACCACCTGCAACAGCCGTCTCGTCCCACACTGTTGCATTCTTTTTAAGAAAATCCTCAATTTTTTCTTCTTCCACAAAACGCACTGTCGGTACGACATACCCCTTGCCAGCAGTAGCTTTTGATATTTCTGCGGCAATCTTCTTGTACGATTCCTCTCGCTCGGCAAGCTGGTTCTTTTCTTTGGTGATTTGCGCCAAGACTTGCTCAGGATCAGCTAAGGTAAATACTGCTGGTCGTCGGGTGGAGTCTTCAACAAGCAGGCCTTTATCGACTAGAGAACGGGCAACATTGTACGCCGTCGTTCGCTTAAGACTGGTAAGCTTAGCAATCTCCGCTGGTGTAAGTTGGCCAGCCTTTAAAACCGCTTTGTATAAAGCAGTTTCACTTTTATTTAAATCAAGTGGCTCTAAGACAGATAAATCCATAACAACATGGTATCTGTTGTCAGTTTTTTGTCAACATTTGTCCGACATATTTTGACTAAGCATACTTACTATGCTACATTTATCCCAGTTCGTCAAAGAGACGGCTGTACCTTGAAACCAAGAAGGACTAGCAATACCATGCCTAACTCCATCAAACAAAACCCGCTCATCGACGCCTACATTCTGCTCGCATGGGAAACTCTGCGCGGAGAGAATGATAAGGGCGAACGCTACTCCTCTGTCCATACCACCTTCACACCCTTCAATCAGCTGTTTCGGCAACTATTTGATGGCATTGATCCGGTGGCGTACACCAAGATGCTCGAAGCCAAGGGCGACCTGAAGATTGGTCTCGCGAGGCGCGGTGCCATGATTCGTCCAAGCGAGCAGTTTCTCCGTCCAGCGCCAAGCGAGCACAAGGAGACTATTGCTATGATGCGTCGCCTCCTTGAAGACGCTGTCAAAGAGCAGAAGAAGCGGCGTGAAGAAGCCCAGGCTCGCAAACTGGTAAAGCCTGCCTGTGGTACGTGTTCCCCGGTGCAAAAAGCTTGGGCGGCCGGCGATACCAAGGCGGCGCTCAAGAAGTTGGGCTACTGAGTAAACCCGGCGGGCGCATTAATGCGCCCGCCCTCACTTAATCAAGGAGGCATATTATGAAATATTCATTGCTGGAGTACATCGGACTGTTTGCAGCACCTTTCATTCCGACTTTGCTAGCACTCGTCTTTGTTTACTGGGTACTGTTCCGCAGAGGGTTTACTATGCAAACCAACACCGAGATGAATCTCCTATGGGTTGGCTCTAGTGTGCTGGTAAACTCCGTTCTTCTTATCATTATTCTGTTCATGAAGTAAATCTAATGAATCTGGCGGTTCGCGATGGCGAACCGCCTTTCTTTTACCTATTTCTTCCACACTGTCTTTCCGTCTGAGTAAAATGTTATCGTCCCCTCTTTGCCTGTCTCGTCGACTTTGATATTTCGAGCTGCCACTGCATCCATGACTGACTGGTGTGGATGGCCGTATTTATTTTTTAGACCGGCTGATACGACAGCATACTCTGGATGCACCGCATCGAGGAATTCTTCACTACTTGAAGTTTTGGAACCGTGATGGCCAAGCTTCAGAACATTACTTTTTAGAAAATTGGGATACGCGTCGACGACGTATTTTTCAATTTCAATCGGTGCGTCGCCGGTGAGCATAACGCTCGTGCTGCCATATTCCACGCGGATAATAATCGACGCCATATTACTTTCCCAAAGCGTCTCGTCACCAGTCGGCGCCAAGAAACGAATGGTGGTACTCGCACCCAACATGATCACCTGACCAGCTTCGGGGTTAACCACTTGTGCGTGCTCATTTACAACGGCTACTGCCAAAGCTTTTGTCACCGGTGTTTCCTTCCCGTTAGTCGTTTCAATCACGGTCGCCACGTCATAACGTGCCAGAACGTCAGTCAAACCGCTGATGTGATCGGCGTCCGGGTGAGTCGCCAGCACCATATCAATGCTTCGGTCGAAGAAAGATAACTCGTGCCCCAACTCGCGCAGCACTGACATATCTGGTCCACCATCAACCAGCAGCTGATATCCATCGGGTGTTTCGATAAAAATTGAATCCCCTTGTCCTACGTCAAGAAATGATACTTGCAGACAGTTGCAGTCTGGTTCGAACCACGAACCAAACGAAACTTGTGGTAGCCACACAAAAGCCACCAGAAAAAGAGCGAAGATTAGACCAGCAAAACGTACCCTTTCTGCGCGTTCCATACCATCATGATACAATGCCCAGACCTAATAATTACAATCATTTATGAAATACGAGGCACAGACATTTGCGATTCCTGAGATTGAAGGGATTTCTAAAGCGACGATGACCAATCACCTTGGACTCTACCAGGGGTATGTGAAGCATGTGAATTTGATTCAAGAGAAAATTACTGAAATGAGCAGCGATGTGGTTGCTAACGCTTACGCGATTGGCGAGATGCAACGGCGCCTCGGATTTGAATTTTGTGGCATGCGTAATCACGAGTACTACTTTGGACAACTTGAAGGTGGCGCAAAAGCATTGTCGGAAGGGACGCTAAAATCAAAGATTGAAGTGCAGTGGGGAAGCTTTGAGACTTGGCTTGACTCCTTCACTCAAATTGCAAAAGCGCGAGGAGTTGGCTGGGCAATGCTCTACTACGACGCTAAGACTGACCAGCTCGTGCAGACCTGGGTGGACGAGCAACATATTGGACAACTCGTCGATGTCGATATTATTCTAGCGCTTGATATGTGGGAGCATTCTTACTTGATGGATTATGCTTCGGCAGATAAGGGCAAGTATGTTGACGCGTTCTTCAAGAACCTAAACTGGGAAGTGGTGGCAAGCCGGATGGCTTAGCGGAAAAAAATGGGTGTGACAGGTGAGGTCGGG
>JAYVWI010000085.1:0-4314 GCA_043786195.1 Minisyncoccota bacterium | reverse complement strand
ATATACTTTTTCTTGCTGCAGCTTTGTCACTGATAGAGATTAGTTTTTATTTTTACTTTTTTAATCTCGGATATACCTCAATAGCAAGGTTTGTGGTTGAGGGTTCGTTTGCGAAAGAGCTTGCCGGTAGTACAGGAATACTGCTGCGACAGTGGTACATTTCGTTCTATGCCACAGCCGCGCTCATAGATAATGCTCTCGTAGCTGTCTTTGCTGTAAAGATTTTGCCGTATGTGAGAAAACTCGACGACATTCATCCAGGTAGTATCGGTATGTTTTCTTCAGCGCTTTTATTTATTGGCGGTAGTGTTATTGTTTATTTTGTAATGTTTCCTTAATGTTTGATATGCCCGATTCAGAATTACTACTTATTGATAAACCGCTAGGGATTACCTCCTTTGATGTCATTCGTCGACTACGGCGGATTTTGAATATCAAAAAAATGGGTCATGCGGGTACGCTTGATCCGCTCGCAACGGGCTTGATGATTATTGGAGTTGGTGCTGGCACTAAAAAACTCACAGGATTGGTGAAACTTGATAAAGAGTACATTGCTGAAGTGCGGATTGGCGAGTCTCGCTCAACTGGTGACTTGGAAGGGGAGGTGCTTGAAGAGAAAATTGTGAAAGGACTAACACTAGAAATGGTAGAGACAGTCCTTGCGACTATGGTGGGCACACTTACACTTCCAGTTTCTGCATACAGTGCGATTAAGATTGATGGGCTCGAAATGTATAAGCGTGCTCGCAGAGCCGAAAAAAGTGGTGAAGTAGTAACCGAAGTACCGATACGTGAGATGCGAGTAGACGCAGCCGAGTTGCTGCAGTTTAAAATCGATGGAGGCCAAGCTGTCGCTACGGTACGTTTCTTTGTCGGAAGCGGCACGTATATTCGTTCTCTCGCCGAAGAGCTCGGACGTCTACTTGAATATCCTGCGACACTACAAGCACTTCGCCGTACCAAAGTGGGGGAGTTTTCCATTGAAGACGCTCTGACTTTTGACGAGTTGGCAAAATAAAAACCATCCGAAGATGGTTTTTGTAGCAGGACGTTCCGTCCTGCTACATTCAAGCGGCGAACAATAGCACTCGGCCCGGAGTCAGCTTTCTCGTAGTTGGGCCGAGGCAGGTGAAGCTTACGTAATTGGCGTCGACCGCTACGTCGAACCACTCGATAGACGAGCGAAGCTGTACTGCCAGAATGATGTCACAATCAGATTGAAACAGTGTGGGCACTTCTTCGCCGGCTTCGAGACGAGCGTTGACGCCAGACAGATGAGCCACCAGCTGGTGATAGCTCGGAAATGCATTTCCGATAGTCAGCTCGTCGGTATCGCTAAAGCGGAATTGTTCCTCAACTTCGAACCAGCGAAGTTCGAGTGGCAATACAGCATCGACACCCTTTGTCACAGCTGGCGCGTGCTGGCACAGTGATATTTGAGCTTCGCGAAGTTCAGACGTACTGATGGGTACACATGAACCAGGCAAGATGGCTTCATTTTGAGTGCCAAGAAAACGGTAGATGTCAGCCACGGTAGGTCCCCTTAAAGATCTTATGAAAACGGATTGTATTAAAACACTCTATAATGTATTTGTAAAGTATATAAAAACCCGCTATTCACGGGTTTCTTCTGAATCCTCAACGGATTCAGGTTGGTAGTCGAGATCGGTACCATCTGGCGTGATGATATCCTCGTGTGCGCGAAGGGGAGCTTCAGCTGCGCAGAGTCGCTGGATCTCGTTCCAATTGGTCGTGTCAACGGGAGCTGGTGGAGGTTCGGGAGTCTTCTTCTTTTTCGACCTCTTCATTTTGTTGGCGTAACGAACGATGAGGCTGTGGTAACCAGATCGACGGAGGGTGTCACCCACAAAGGAATCAACGACTGCCGACTTGAGCTCAGCAAAATTAACTCCTTTTCGGCCGTGCCTGCGACGCTCGATTTCGAAAATGATTTCACGCCCGTCCTCGCGCACAATGTAAGGAAACAATTTTGCTGCCTCAAAAAATGCGAGCTCGAAGAGGTCGTCACGGATCGAAGGACCATCAGGTGCGGGGTAGTGCACGGGGAATCTCCTTCATGGATGGGAGGTGCTTCTTGTTTATTTATACGGAGAAAAGAGAGATTTGTCTAGTCTTCAGGGTCACCACCGCGCTCTTTTTGCATAAGGAGTGCTTCTTGAGTGCGTAACTCTGGTTCATGAGTAATTAGTTCATTACGAAGTACATAGCGTACCGCCTCTGGAACAGTTTTGTATTTTCATACTCTCAAATAAACAAGTTGTCTATTTTCTTTTTAGTGCTTCTTCAGCAATTTCAAGTTGTTTCTGGAATTCATGAGCATCCGAGTCAGACTGCATGTTTAAAAACAGCACTTTTTTTCGTAACTCACTAACCACAGATTGTAGTTCGTCTCGAGAAAGCTTCTCAAAATCACCGTCATCGGTGTGTGTCAGGGTCTCGGGAATACTAATGCTATTGGGTGATGAAAATAATTTCTCAAGTTCAGCTTCCAATTCTGAAATTGTATCAGTGATGGTATTGGCATACTCTCCAGTATCCTCTCCATCCGGGTTAGTGAGATGGTAGTTAGAGTCTACAATTTCACGAAGACCTAAAAGTTCTTCTTGAATCTCAGTGATTCTTCGGGTGCGTTGTATCGAAGACATCTCATAGGCAGAACCATATTCCTTCATTTTCATATACTAAAAAAGAGATTCAACTACGATTTTCACATCACCACCATCTGCTTTTCCAGAGAGTTCTCTCATAACAGCGCCGACGAGTTGACCGAGTTTGCTTTTATCTTCGACACCCATCTCAGCCTTCTTAGCTTCAGCTATGGGACGAATTTCGTCCTGGGTCATCATCTGCGGAAGGTAGCCTTCAAGTTCAATTAGTTCGGCTTTTTCAGGGACGGCTAGCTCTGGACGATTGGCAGACTCGTATTGCACAATCGATTCCTTACGTTGTTTTGCTAGTCGCTTTATGACAGCTAGCACTTGTTCGTCCGTTAGCATATCTTGAGGGGTGCGACCTGTGGACACAGCTTCGTTAGTAAAAGCTGTGAGCATTCCGCGAATAGTGCGTAGCCGTACTTCCTCTTTTGCCTTAAGAGCCTCTTTTAAGCCGTCTCGTATTTCTTGGTGCAGTGACATATGTGAGCCATTTTAACACGTCTTTTGAGTAATGGTATGATAATAGCCATATGGAAACGACATTGATTCTGGTAGGAATATTGCTATTGATAGGTAACGCTTTTGTGGTTTGGCAGCTTTTGAAACCAAAGGAGCAAAAAGCGGAAAATACTGAAGGACTAATATTATTGCAGAAGCAATTACAAGACCTTACCCGCACTATGGATACTCGTATGGGGCAGACTGCCGACCGCATGTATGAGTCGATGAAGGATCAAAGTAGTCAAAGTCAGAAGCTCATTCAAGAGGTGAATCGGCAGGTGAATGAACAGCTGCGCGATGTGGTGCAGCGCACGACGGAAGTGGGGGAGAGTTCAAAGCAGGTGTTCGCCGTCGCAGACCAGCTTCGTGAACTCCAAAATATTCTCAAGAACCCAAAGCAACGAGGTATTCTCGGTGAGTATTATCTCGAGACCGTGCTGCAAAATGTCTTGCCGCCTGATAGTTTTAAGATGCAGTACGCGTTTAATGACGGCGACATTGTGGACGCCGTGGTCTTTGTGAAAGGGAAGGTAATTCCGATTGACTCAAAATTTTCGCTCGAAAACTACAACCGCTTTGCCGAAGCGACCGACGGTGTAGAAAAAGCTCAGTATGAAAAAGTTTTTGTTAATGACCTCAAGAATCGTATTACTGAAACGGCAAAGTATATCCGTCCCTCAGAAAAAACCACCGACTTCGCCTTTATGTTTATTCCGCACGAAGGTATCTACTACGACCTGCTTTCCAATAAAGTCGGTGCTGGCGAAGACAATCTCATCCAGCGCGCGGCAGGGAAGTATAAAGTGATTATTGTCTCACCAACTTCTTTCTTGGCGTACCTTCAGACGGTGTTACAAGGCCTCAAAGCAATGGAGATTGAGGAAAAGGCTCAAGACATCATCAAGAACGTCGAGAAGCTATCCGGGCACATTTCGCGCTATGAGGAGTACTACCAAAAACTCGGAAAGACCCTTGAAACTACAGTCAATCACTACAATAATGGCTATAAAGAGCTGGGTAAAATCGACAAGGACATCCTTCGAATTACCGGCGAATCAGCCGAAGTAGAAGTGATGTCAATCGAGAAGCCAAAGGAGCACGACGAGTAGATTTTCGCTAATTTAACCAATAAATGGCT
>JAYVWI010000084.1:0-5960 GCA_043786195.1 Minisyncoccota bacterium | reverse complement strand
TTAACGAACAGAACTAGAAAAAATCCTGCTATCGTAAAGATTACTGAGAAGACCTCAAGCGTATATGTAGCGCTCGAAATTTGGTTTGAAATAATGGTATTCAGAGCACTTGAACCATCATACAAAACTTTGTAATTTTCACTTTCTGTATCAAACTTCTGTTCTAGAAGCTTCTGATTCGCTTCTAAAATCTGCATCTGCAAGCTACTGGTGGCTGTCGGGTCAATCATATTTCGAGTATACTACCCGGCTTTTCTAGCTCAACTGTGCAAACAGTCTTGGTGTGTCCTAATTTCCTACACCGTCAGCACCCACTCTTCCAGCGCCATGTCTAAATCTCGTTTGCCTTGGTGGGCGAGGTGGTAGAGCTCTAGGAGAGAGCGCGACAAGCGCTCGACTTCGCCTTCTTTAAATAACGAAAGTGACTGCTTGGCTTTTTTGTAGGGGTAGTCTTTCATGCCGGCTTCTTCGGCGGTGCGGGTGAGCTTGGCGAGGCGCAGAGCTTTGAGCTGCCACCAGAGCATGCCGATGATTTCTTCATTGCGGAGTCCCGCTACTTTCGCTTCATTTAAAAGTACCCACATATTTTTCTTATCTTTCTTGGCTAGCGCCTCAGCAATAGCAAAGCTATTGAACCGCTCCGCTTTGGTGGCCGTGAATTCTTCAACTGTATCAGCATGTTTGCCGTACTTCTTTTTCGCGTCGGCTAGAAGCGCCCCTTCAAGGACGATGAATACATTTTGCGAAGCGGCCAACTCTTTGAGGCTGCCAACTACCTCACTTTCAAAGTCATCATCACCTGATGGGGTATCGAGCACAAAGCACTCCACTCCCCCAAAGAGCGAGGCCGCTCCGACAGCACTAGCCACCGCACCCGACACGTATGTGCTGTCTTCGATTATAGTCGGAACGACTCCGATTTTTTCATATTCCTTTTGCGCGGCGTCACGCACTGCGGTGCGGTCGGTGCCATAGAAAACTTTGAGCATACTATTTTTGTACCTTGGTCATTTGCGCCCAATTATGACCGACTTTTACCTCCGCTACAATCGGCACACCGAAGGTTTCTTTTCCTTCTAGCACATCTTCCATGATGGCGAGGAGCTTAGGAATGTATTTGTCTTCTTGGCCTTCTTTGATTTCAAAAACAAGTTCATCGTGGATTTGCAAAAGCATCTTGGCTTCATCCCCCACTTTTTCTTTCTTGAGGTAATCAGCGATACGCACCATGGCGATACGAACGATATCGGCAGCGGTGCCTTGGATTGGTGCGTTGATAGCCATGCGCTCGGCTGAGGCACGGATGAACGGCACGGCAGATGCAATGCCAGCAAAATGGCGGCGGCGACCGAAGAGGGTTTTGGTATAGCCCAGCTTTCGCGCTTCGGTTTTTGTATCTTCGAGGTATTCTGCCAGGCGAGTGAATGTGTTGAAGTAAGCATTGAGGAACGCCTGCGCTTCTTCGCGCTTAGTATCTTCGCCTAAGTTGGCGCGCAGTGCGTTGACACCCATACCGTAGAGAATCCCAAAGTTAATAACCTTCGCTTGGCGACGCATGTTGGGTGTAACCTCGTCGGCTGCTACCCCAAACACTCGAGACGCCACTCCATTGTGGACGTCTTCCCCCCGCGAAAAAATATCAATCATGCTTTTATCCTGAGCCAGAATCGCTGCGATACGCAGTTCAATCTGTGAGTAATCTATAGCGACGAGCTGGTACCCGGGCGATGCTGTGAATGCCTGCCGAATCGCCATACCCTCTTTGCTCTTTACGGGAATGTTTTGAATATTTGGATCCTTGCTCCCCATGCGACCGGTAGTGGTGCCGGTTTGAAGGAAGGTTGTGTGGAGTTTACCGTCTGCGCCCACCATAGTCGGGAGGGTGTCGATATAGGTAGAGACGAGTTTTTGTAGCTCACGGTAGCGGAGGATGTCGTCAATGATGGGGTGTTCGCCAAGTAGTTTTTCCAACTCTGATTCTTTGGTCGAACGCTGGCCGCCAGCGGTCTTCTTCGCATTTTTGATTTTGAGTCCCAGCGTATCAAAAATAATATCACCGAGTTGCTTGGGAGAGTTGATGTTGAACTCCACCCCTGCGTGTTTATAAATACTCGTTTCAAGTTGTGTCAGCTCCTTGTGCAATTCAACCGAAAGTATCTTTAGATACTTTGTATCGAGTGTAATGCCATTTTTTTGCATCATCTCTATCACAGGAATCAGTGGCTTCTCGATATTGGTGAAGATGTGCTCGAGACCTTGAGCGGTAACTTTTTCGTGCAAAGCAGTGACGGTTTCTTTCCAGCTATTCACCTTGAGGAAAGAACGTCCGTAGTCGACAATGTCCTCGTACGAGGCATTAGTCCGCTCACTTTCAAGGAGCCAAAGAAGAATCGCGGCTTCTTTTATTTCCTGGACCGACACGTCTGCTTCGTCTCCCCCACGTACCTCAGCACCAAGTTCAAAAAGTTTCCGGACGCGGTCAGTCACCGTCCGGAAACCAAACTCAGAGAAGAGATTAAGAATCGTCGTTGTGTCCGCCTGCGCGCGCCATTGTGTGTCAGCCAAAGTAAATGACTCCATAGCGTCGATACGAATCGTCGCGAGCATTTTGGAAAACTCCGCTTCTTCCTTTCCATCTTTAAGTAAGCCGATGATACGTGGAGTGAGACCGAGCTCTTTAAATTGTCCTTCATCCTTCGCGAGGGCTTTGTACATCTTCTCAATAGTGCCGAATTTTGAAATCAAAATCGTCCCAGTCTTTTCACCAATACCAACGATGCCGGGAATGTTATCTGACGGGTCACCGCGCAGCCCTTTGTAGTCTGGTACTGAAGTCGGCGCAAAACCAAAACGCTCTTTGACCATGGCTTCGTCGTAGAGAATGGTGTCTTTGATTCCCTTCTTGAGGGTGTAGACTTGCACCCGTTTTTTGTCGACACACTGCAGTGTGTCCATATCTCCAGACGCAATCACGACCTTTGTGTCTTTGTGCTCTTTCATGAGGTACGCGATAGAGCCGAGCATATCGTCAGCTTCAAAACCAGGTCGTTCATATATTGGTACCCCAAAGGCGGCGAAGATGTCGCGCGACCGTTCAATCTGAGCTACTAGTGACTCGTCCGTCTTGGTACGGCCGGCCTTGTAGCCATCAAAGGCAGTGTGGCGGTAGGTCGGTTCCGGCAAGTCAAAACACGCCACCATATAGTCTGGCTGAAAATCTTCGATGATTTTGAGTAACATTGTCACCACACCATAAAGCGCGCCGGTTGGTTCGCCGGTTGGCGACGAGAAGTCCGGCAGCGCGTGATAGGCACGGTGCAGAATTGCGTGTGCGTCGAGTATTACTAACGTTTCCTCTTTAACTTTAGCCATATCCTTCCAGTATACCGGTTTTTAGGCCGGTCGTGCCATTTACTTACTCGAGAGTAATATGCGCGCTGCGAGTGTTTTCATCGACTACTGATAGCCAGAGATTGATGACTCTTGCCGGTAATGCGTCTTTGATTTTTTCTGCCCATTCAATGCAAAAAAGTGTCTTGGGTGTCGCGAGAATTTCGGAAAATCGTAACGGAGCAAGCTCGGAAATATCCTCGAGTCGATAGGCATCCATATGGATAAGATGCTCAAAATCCGCATCAGTGGTTTCATACCCTTTCATGATGGTAAAGGTAGGACTGGTGATTTGCTCGGTCACCCCTAAAGCTTTCCCGAGCGTCTGTACAAAAGTGGTCTTCCCGGCACCAAGGTCGCCGTGAAGCGCGATAATAGCCGCACCCTCGCTTGGCACACTTTTTGCCAGCGCCACGATCTCCAAAGCAAGCGCCGGCAATCCATTTATCTCGACCTTTCTAGGTTCCAGTTTCATATAGAAAGACTGTACCAAATTGAAACCGGCGTGAAAAGGCGCGTGGTATCATTAGTGCATTATGGTTCAATTTGATAACAGTCTTTCTAGCAGTCATTTTAACGACATCCGTGCTCTTGAAGAAGAACGCTTTGTGCAAGCAATGGCGCCACAACACGGATTTACCTACATCAATCTCCGTGGCTACACTATTAATCCAGAAGCGCTTTCTGTTGTCCCCGAAGCAACGGCGTTGGCGGGAAATTTTGTTTGCTTTGACCTCAAACAAAACACGGTACTAGTCGCTTCTAAAAATCCCAATGACCCAAAGACACAAGCGGCTATGAGTGAGCTCATGGGTCGTCGTTACACAGTTCAAATGTACATGTGCTCACACCAAAGTCTCGAACACGCTTGGACTCGCTATAAGGACGTAGTAAACACCACCACTGAGAAACGTGGTGTGCTCGAAATTAGTCCAGAAGATATCTTACGGATGCGACAAGAAATCAAAGTGAAGGAAGATATTCCAAAAATCCTCGCAACGATAAGTAACATCAGTAACACTCGCCGCATCTCTTCAACTCTCGAACTTATTTTTGCAGGGGCTTTGGCGCTGCGTGCATCAGACATTCACATTGAACCAGAGCAAAACGGCATTCGTCTCCGCTACCGCTTTGACGGCGTATTGCACGATATTGTTGACCTTGATTCATATATTTTTGAACGCATGATGTCACGCCTCAAGCTTCTCTCCGGGATGGTGTTAAATGCAAAAAAAATCGCTCAGGACGGTCGTTTCACCTTTGACACCGGCGACCGTGAAATTGAAATTCGTTCCTCTATTATCCCCGGCGCGATTGGTGAATCCATCGTAATGCGTATTCTTGATCCAAGTGTGGCGAGCTTTAGTATGGAAAACTTAAAACTCAACCCATACATCAAGGAAGCAATCCTCAACCAGATCAAAAAACCAAACGGTCTTATCGTAACCACCGGTCCTACCGGGTCCGGAAAAACGACGGCGCTGTATGCATTTTTGCGCGCCGCGCATAATGAAGGAGTTAAAATCATCACGATTGAAAATCCGGTGGAATATAAAATCGAAGGAATTGTACAAACACAGATCGACGGTGACTACACCTTTGCTGCCGGACTACGAGCCGTACTCCGACAAGACCCAGACATCATTATGATTGGTGAGGTACGAGACCTTGAAGTAGCTGAAACCGCTATCCACGCTGCCCAGACGGGACACTTAGTGTTTACCACTTTGCACACCAACAGCGCCGCCGCGGGATTCCCTCGCCTGATGGACATGGGTATCGACCCGCGCACATTTGGCACCTCTCTCAACATCATGCTCGGCCAACGACTGATTCGGATTCTTTGTACCGAATGCAAGCAAGCGTACCAGGCTAGCCCCGACGAAATCCTCGTCATGCGTGAAGCACTTAAGGATCACCCCTATCCCGTGGAAGTAAAAGATGATGTCACTATCTACAAACCAATTGGTTGCCCCGCCTGTGGCGGTACTGGCTACAAGGGACGCGCCGGTATTTTTGAAGGTATCATTATGGATGAAGCGGTAGAAGAAGCAGTGCTGCGAGATCCCCGTGAACACATCATATTGGCGGCAGCTCGTCCACAAAAAATCCCCTCCATGGTGGAAGACGGAGTTGAGAAAGTCATTCAAGGACTAACAGCAATATCAGAGCTTGAACGTGTAGTCGAACTACCAAATATTGCCGACCTCGTTAAACAAAAAGTCGTTCCGGAAGACGAAGTAAAGAACGATGACTTCCTCACACACATCATCTAGCTACGACACGAAAAAATAAAAAACGCCACTTGCAAATACTGCAGTGGCGTTTTTTGTCGGGGTCAATACTCCATCAAAAAAATGTGTGATATTGTCGGAAGTAGTTAGGTATCTCTTCGGCAAAAGTGCTTTAGAGACCGTCGTGTTGTTTCCAGAATATAACTCTCTAAGCAAGGCTTCCGCATTGAAAGTGAATACCGCGCTAAGGAAGTTTTCCGCATTCTCACTCCAGGGTGAGCGCCAAAAACCCCTCGCAACGTATCCAAGTTGCTTAGAGAGTTATCGTCTGGAATT
>JAYVWI010000083.1:0-9364 GCA_043786195.1 Minisyncoccota bacterium | reverse complement strand
CCTTGGTAGCGGTTTCCACCGCGGTCGAAGACGACTTCAGTGATACCGGCCGCCTTGGCCTTTGCAGCAATTGCTGCACCGACAGCTTTAGCCTTTTCTACTCCGGTACCAACCTTCTCCTTGCGAGAGTCAGCAGCACCAAGCGTCTTTCCAGCCACGTCGTCGATAAGTTGTGCGTAAATCGCAGTATTACTACGAGAGACGGCCAAACGAGGTCGAGCGGCAGTACCAGAAATCTTAGACCGAAGACGCTTGTGGCGCACTTCACGCATATGCACTTTGTATTGTGATTTTTCCATACAGTATGTTTATGCCTAAGAGGCTTTCTTACCTTGCTTGCGGATAATGAATTCACCTCGGTACCGAATACCCTTCCCTTTGTATGGTTCTGGCTTCTTTACCTTACGGACGTTCGCTGCGAATTGGTTGAGTTCTTCGAGATCTGGACCCTTAAGCGTAATCACACCTTTTACTACTTCAGCAGAAATAGCTGAGGGAATAGCGATGATGACAGGGTGAGAGAATCCAAGGTTCATGAAAAGGTCAGTGCCTTTTACTTCTGCTCGGAATCCTACTCCTTCGATTTCAAGAATCTTTTCAAATCCTTCAGTCACACCTTTGGCCATGTTGCGCATGTGCGCGGCATAAGTACCCCAAAGTGACTTTGCAAGATCAGTTGTGCCTGGTGTAAGAGTTACTACATTTTCTTCAATGTTGAACGTAATATCGTTACGGACTGGACGAGACAAAGTTGTCTTCGGTCCCTTCACTTCAAGTACTCCATCGTTCACTGTGATAGTGACGCCAGCTGGAATAGTGAATGGTTGTTTTCCTAATCGAGACATATGTTTACCAAATGATGAACAATTGCTCACCGCCCACTTTCTTCCCGCGCGCTTCCTCACCTGTGAGGATACCGGCTGGAGTAGAGAGGATCATGTGCCCTTGTCCAAACTTAACTGGGTAAATGTCTGCGACCTTGATGTACAAACGACGTCCTGGCTTTGAAACGCGCTTTACGCCGCGGATCTTGTGAGAGCCAGCTTCGTACTTCAGTGTCACTTCCAATGTCTTGTCTTGTACACGCTTCCCGTGTTCGGTTGCGGCGGTAATATATCCCGCATCAACCAACTTCTTTGCCACACTGTGGCGGAGCTTTGAGTACGGTACTGAAACCGTAGACTTCTGCACCGCGCCAGCGTTCTTGAGGCGGATAATGAAATCGCCGATTGTGTCGCCTACCATGATGATTTCTTAACGCCTGGAATAAGTCCTTCGTGTGCGAGTTCGCGGAAGCAAATTCGACACATATCGAAGTCTCGCAAGTATCCGTGTCCTCGGCCGCAAAGCTTACAACGACGGACAACACGCGATTTGAACTTTGGTGTACGTTGTGAACGTACAATCAATGCCTTTCGTGCCATTGTTTTGTGTATTTAGATTTTGGAACCGTATCACCTAGAATTAGTGACGTATTCCCTGATAAATCCAGCGAATATCCTTATGATACTTGCTTTCAACGGTGGCAAAATCACCACTCGTCTTGCCCGCAACAATACCAGAAATCAACAAAATAGCAAGGAAAAACAAGTACGAAAAAACCAGCCAAAGGGCTGGTTTTTTGTGCTTCCATTTCAGTTCGAAATTACTTAGCAGCCTCGTCTGCTTTTTTCAAAGGCATTCCAATATGTCGAAGCAATGCTTCAGCTTCTGCCTTGGTAGTAGCGGTCGTCACGATAGTGATAGACATACCGAAGACGTCCTTGAGTTCTTCATCTGCAGTTTCTGGGAAAATAGTATTATCCTTGATACCGAGAGTGTAGTTCCCCATTTCATCGATTGATGAAACCTTGAGACCACGGAAGTCACGAGTCTGTGGGATAGCGATGTGAATCAGCTTGTCGAGGAAGTGATTCTTTCGTGCGCCACGAAGCGTGACCTGGTACCCGATGATTTCACCTTCGCGGAGCTTGAATGAAGCAATTGATTGCTTCGCTGGGCGTGGTGAAGCCTTCTGGCCAGTGATCTTTGCTAGACGATCTTGAATAAGAGCAATCTTAGCCTTGTCGTCTACCCGACCAGTACCAACCGAGATGACAACCTTGTCGATAGTTGGTGCCTGGTGTGGGTTCTTGTAACCAAAAGTTCCTTTAAGGTCGGGGAATGCCTTCTTAAGGCGAGCCTGTACTGATTCCATACTCGATATAATTAGATTTTCTTACCTGAAGCTCGTGAAATACGAACCTTCTTATCACCTTCCATCATGTACCCAACACGGACGGTTTTGTCACCTTCCATGAGCGATACGTTTGAAACGTGAATCGGCATACTCTTTTCAATAATTTGTCCTTGTGAACGAGCGCGCTTGTTCTTCTGGTGACGCTTCGCTACATTCACTCCTTCGATAACCACTTGATCCTTCTCCTTGAGTGTTGAAAGAATGGTACCGATTTTTCCTTTGTTCTTGCCTGCGATTACCTTAACGGTATCTCCTTGCTTGATTTTCATACGATTCGTAATTAGTCTAAAAGTTTATACAACTTCCGGTGCCAATGACACAATTTTCTGATAACCCGCTTCGGCTAGCTCACGTGGGATTGGACCAAACACACGGTTTGCCTTTGGTTCTTTCTTCACCTTGTCGACAATCACAACGGCGTTGTCGTCAAAGCTTACGTATGAACCATCCTTTCGACGGAATGGCTTGCGCTGACGCACGACCACTGCGTACACGACATCTTTCTTCTTTACGGCCTTGCGGGGTTCTGCAGATTGCACTGCAAGCACCACCATTTCTCCGAGTTCTGCGTAGCGCTTCTTGGAGCCGCCAAGTACTTTAAATACTCGCCCCTCCTTCCCTCCCGAGTTGTCGGTAATCTTTACGATTGTTTGTGGTTGGATCATACGCTTATTTTGTAGTTACGAGGGCAAAGGTTTTACGCTTTGACATCGGGCGAACTTCTTTGATGTCGACCACTGCTCCGACGGCCGCTGTATTACCAGCGTCGTGCACTAAGTATTTCTTGGTGCGGCGGAGGAATTTCTTGTACTTTGGGTGTTTTACGTATCGTTCTACTGCTACCGTAATGGTGTCAGTCATCTTTGAAGAGACGACCTTCCCGCGGAGCACACGACCGTTCCCTGTTGTTTCGGTAGTCATACTATGTGGTTACGTTATTACGGCGGCGAGTATTAAGCTCAGTGAGCGCACGTGCAACATCCTTCTTCGAAGTACGAATCACTTTAGCCTTTCGACTAAATGCGTCCTTGAAGTGTTCATCTTGAACAGCCTTGCGTGCAACATGGACAGTGTCCACGAGCTCGGCATCAGACTTTTCTTTGAAAGAATCAATCTTTGACATACAAAAAAGAATTATTTTGCAGGTGTGTCCGCGCGGCGCACGAACTTTCCTTTGACTGGTAATTTTGCGGTGGCTTTGCGGAATGCTTCTTTTGCAACTTCCTCTGTTACACCAGAAATTTCGAAGAGAATACGGCTCGGGTGAACTTCGAACACAAAGTGGTCAGGATCACCTTTACCCTTACCCATCGGTACTTCAGCAGCCTTCTTGGTGATTGGACGGTCTGGAAAGATACGAATCCAGATTTTTCCAGCCTTACCAGAAGTACGTGAGATAACGCGACGAGCAGCTTCGATTTGATTTGATTTTACGCGTGAACCGGTGGTAGCCATAAGACCGTATTCTCCGTACGCTACGGTGATACCACGAGTATCAGGACGTTGGCGACGTTCTTCGCTAATACGATTGGTTTGCCACTTTCGGTGTTTTACTTTTTTTGGAGCTAACATACGCGATTACTTAGTTGTTGGGCGACTAGTGGTCGGACGTGGTGAGCGAGGAGCTGAAGGTGCTCCACCGGTTCGAGGTGCTTGTTCGGTTTTGCCACTAGTACGGTCTTCAAAGACGTCTCCGCGGTAAATCCAAATCTTGATACCGATCACACCGTACGGAAGGTTTGCTTCCACGCGGGCGAAGTCGATATCAGCTCGGAGAGTCTGTAGTGGGACGCGTCCTTTCTTGAGTTCTTCCCGGCGAGCCATATCAGCTCCACCGAGACGACCAGCGAGAGACATACGGACTCCGAGGACATCTCGGTTAGCCATTACCTTCTCGGCGGTTTGCTTCATCACACGACGGAAGGTCATGCGCTTTTCGAGTCCTTCAGCAATCATCTGTCCGACGATTTGCGCTGACGATTCTGGTGAACGGATTTCTTCAATATCAATCTTAAGACCAAGCTTGGCGATCATCTTTTGTGAACGAAGGAAGAGATCGATCTCTTTCTTAAGAGCAGTGATGCCGTCTCCGCTACGACCAATGATAAGTCCGGGCTTTGCTGTCTTGATGATAAGACGAATTTCTTTGTCGCTGCGTTCAATTTCGATAGCATCGACAGACATGCCCTTGAGGCGAGTCTTGAGGTGCTTGCGAAGAGCAGCGTCAACGCGAAGGTATTCGCGAAACTTCTTGGGGTCGGTGGTAAACCAACGACTCTTCCAGTCTCGGTTGATACCGATGCGTTGCACATATGGGTGAGCTACGTGTGTCATAGATGTTATTTCACGCCCAACTCAACTGAGATGTGGCTGTTACGCTTATTAATTCGTGAGGCAGAACCTCGGGCTCGGGGCATTGAACGCTTCAGTACCGTACCCTTATCGACAGCGACCGCCTTGATGAAGAGCTTGGTTTCGTCAGCGCCAGCCACCTTAGCGTTAGCTACTGCTGAAGCAATAACTTTGGCAAATGGACCAGCCGCTCGCTTATCAACAAACTTAAGTGTTGCAAGCGCGTCTACGACTTTCTTTCCTCGTACTAAGTCTGCAAGTAGGCGAACCTTACGTGGAGACTGACGGTAATCTTTGAGAATTGCTTTCATACCGATTATTTCTTCTTAGTGGTTGAGGTAGTAGTCTTCGCAGCCTTGGCTGCAGTGATTTCAGCTGCCTTCTTCTTCTGTTCAAGTTCCTTCTGCATCTTTCCTCCGTGACGATGGAATTTCTTAGTTGGTGAGAATTCACCAAACTTGTGACCTACCATTTCTTCTGCAACGAGTACGGGAATGTGGTCTTTGCCGTTGTGAACGCCGAAGGTGAAGCCAACCATTTCTGGAGCAATCACCGAGCCGCGAGCCCACATCTTGATCACATCAGTCTCTGTACCCTTCTTCCCAGCAATTTTCTTAAGCAGTTTTTCGTCTACGTATGGTCCTTTATATAGTGATCGTGACATTAAGTGATGAAAGGAGCGTAGCGACTATTCAGAACTTAGTTCCGAATCGGCGGCTTTAGCCCGCCGCCGATTCCTGGAACAGGAACTCTAAATAATCGCCTCTACTCCAATTAGTGTAACTAGTAAGCCGCATACCGCGCTGATTTTTAGTTTTAAAACTAAAAATCACCGCTTTAGTGGCGGTTGATTGAGAATCCCTTATAAAGACAGGTAACGGCCAGCCTTAGTAGGGATTCCCAGTCCTTTATTTTGTTGTTTTTGTTAGCCCTAATAGATAGTTAGGACTAACGCGCGACAAAGGTTGGAACCCGAAGAGAATACCAGATTGACCAAAAAAGTCAATGAAACCATTACTTTGATGCCTCCCTCTAAGCAAGGCCTAAAGGGCTATATAAAAGCGTACCCTCGGAATTTTCCTGTGAAAAAACTATGGTAGGCTAGCCATATGCCTAAACCTCGTGGACGTGAACATTCTTCTCTGACTGAAACCGCCGCTTTTGTTGTACATGAGCTGAAGGGCATTCCTGGTATAAAAATGATTGCTCCGGGAGAAATTCGTTCCAATAAAAAAAGCTCGAGTACGCGGTACGTCACAGCCAACTACACCAACGGAGGATTCGAACTCCTGATCTCCGGCCAGAGTATCCAAAAGGTCGCGGTCCATACAGACCGCAACCCTCGCGAAATTTTCGCTCTCCTCAAGACCAACAAAAAATTAAAAGACTACGTTTTTAAGGAGAGGGAGCGGAAGCCGGGAATCTAGCGCTTTAGTTCAAAACTAGTCCACACAGCGCCGAGAATATCAATAATACCAAATGGCAGTATCGCTATAGGCATTTCATTACTTAAGAATAGAAAGAGTACTCCAAAGGCAAAACCAATCCGTACAATAATAGTCGCCACCGCAAATGGCCGGTAACCGGAACCAGCATTTACTAGGTAATAACACCCAACGACAGCTGCCAGAAGTCCGATAAGGCGTGCCCAACCATCAAGGATTTCGGGCAATCCCATTAACCCAAAAATAGCGGGATAAAGAAAGAATGTAAAGCCAGCCAGTGTGGCGTAAACACCGAAACCGTACAGTGATCGATATGTTTTTTTCATATAAAAAGTATATCACGTGCTTATCCCATACATTGAACCCGTTTAAAAAATAAAAAGAGCGCCACATGGTGGCGCTCTTTTTATTGACTTGGACCTGGAATCAGCGAGTAGGTTGTCGATGCTTCAGTCGCAGGAGGTGGTATCACGGACGGTGTCGAGGTGTCGGTCTGAGGTGTAGTAGTAGATGCCTGTGTACTGTCTATTACTGCTGCTGGCTGCGATGGCGTTTGTATATCGAGTTTGCCTTCAATATGTGAGAGTCTCTCTTTAAGCGCTTCGTTCTCTTGCTCCAACTGATTAATACGGTCATCGTGACCTTGCACCTTCGCCCACAATTCCTTAATAGCTTCAATGACGTAGAACTGGAGACCGGTGAAGTCTACTTGTCGATACCCTTCTGGGTTCTTAGAGACCAACTCAGGAAACGCCGCCTCAACATCCTGCGCAGTAAGACCCATGTTGGCCATTGTCTTGTCCTTGCTGTACAGCTTGGCGGCTTCTTCATTCCAGTTGTACGTCACTGGTGTGAGTCCGGCAATACCGAGGAGATACCTGTCAGTGGAAGTACTACTTGCAAGTGGAGTAATATTCTCCTTAAGTCCTTCGTCAGAACTACAGGTTCCACCGATAACTCCTCCACCGAAGTTTTCCAGACAGCCATTACTACCTGAAGTACCGATGCGGATATTGCCAAGCACTTGAAGCTTTTGTGCTGGGGTAGTGCTGCCAATCCCCACATTTCCAGATGAGAGGGTTACACCTGTTCCATCAAGGCCAGTACCGAAGATTAGGTTACCGATGTTGAGGCGATTGTCGGCAGTGGCGGTCACGTTGTCGATGTCGTAGCCGATGACAATGTCGTTGTTACCAGTAGTCAAATTGTCAGCCGCTTTATAGCCGATAAGAATATTGTTTCCGGAACTGTTTTGTGAAGCGTAGCCAGCTCGGTAGCCGAGTGCGACGTTGTTAAGAGATTCGTAGGTTGAACCACCGTAGAGAGCTTCCGTACCAATGGCGACAGTGGAGGTTGATTTAAGGTAGCGGCCGGTTTGGTAACCGATGAAGTCGTTGTAGTTTCCGGTGTTGTTGTAGCCAGAGGATCCTCCAAAAAAGTTGTTGTAGCTGCCAAGGTTATTGCGGCCGGCATTTTCACCGAAGAGGTTGGTGTACCCACCGGTGTTGTTGTAGCCGGCGTTTTGACCAAAGATATTGTTTTCGTCGCCAGCATTGTTGTACCCTGCGCCGTAGCCAAAAATGTTGTTGTTGTAGAGGCCGGTGTTGTTGTACCCAGCACTGTTGCCAAAGAAGTTTCCGCTCTCGCCGATGTTGTTGTACCCGGCGTTATAACCAAAGAAGTTATTGTCGCTATTTGTATTATTATATCCTGCTCCGTACCCTATCGCGTTAGTTGAGTAACCAGAGTTGTTTGCTCCAGCATCAACACCAAAAAGATGGGAATCCCAGCCGGTGTTGTTTACCCCAGCGCCAGAACCTATATAAATACTATCGTCGGCGGATGAAGTAGACGCATAGCGGCCAGCATTAAGACCAATCGCAATATTGTTGGTAGTGCCTGAATTGAAGGTGGCGCCAGCGTTCTCACCAAAAACAATCGAGTCGTTAGTTGAAGAGGCGTATAGATACTTCGTGTCGTCGAAGTAGATGGCGCCAGTGGCGGAACTTAGATTAAGATTTCCTTGGACAGTCAAAATTTGGTTTGGTGTTGTGGTGCCGATGCCAACATTACCCCCAGTAGTCATAACCATGGCTGGTGTGCCACTAAGTGCCCAGTTTGGAGAAATGTATAATTTGTCAGAGTCATTATTCTTGACTCCTATGGACCAATCAGTTACGCCAGATACTGCGAAGTCCAAAAACGGATTGCCAGCAGAAGCGCCCCCAACCGCTAACCCGAGAACAGCATTTGAGCTAGTGTTCGTGTTATCGGTGTTCTCGGTCCAGATTGCGACTGGTCCACCCACAACGGATTTGGCAACATGGAGTAATGAGGTAGGAGTTGTGGTGCCAATCCCCACATTCCCTGCAAAGTAGTTGTTAGCATTCGAGTCTGAGGCGTAAAACGAGAACGGCGTATTCGTCTGAGTCCCTGAAGTGATGTCTCCTACGTAGACACCGTAGGTGTTAGTAATCGTTCCATTATTTATTAGATTACCCGCTTTAAAATAGGTGAGATTAGACAGTGTACTTGTATTGCTTGTATTATATGCTGTCGCATCATATGCCATCGCATTTGTTACAGTGCCAGAGCCAGTACTTTCGATATAACTATAATTTCCTTGAAGCTCTTGTAAGACGCCGTTACCATTGTGAGCAGCGCCGGAGCCCACACCAAATATGTAGAGCATATTGGTATTATTTCCTGCTTTAGAAGAAACGTACGTATCAACACCACCATAGCGGGAATTGGCAATGAGTGGGTCGCCTTCGACAACCGTACCGAGACCAAAGTGAGCAAAGTCAGAAGAATTGCTTTCAATATTAACTTTATTATTTATAAACGGTTTTGCTGTACCTATTCCAACTCGTCCCTTCGAATCAATCACAAATGGAGTAGTGTCCCCCGCCTGGTCTTCGATGATAAAACTATTGCCGGTTCCTGTATTTTGGACAGTAAGCTTCGCTGATGGTGACGAGCTACTGATACCGAAGTTTCCTGTGGTGTTATTGAGGTACACTGCGCCGTTTGCACCAGCATACAATTGTAATTCTTTTCCAGCAAAAAGATAAGTTGAGCCATTGTCTGTCGCCAGACTATTTACTCCCCATGCACTAGCAGCAGTACCAGCCGTCAAAGTAATTTCTGAATAAACAAATGAGCCAAGATTTTTGTTGGTAACATTTACCTTTGTACCTCCATTAAAAGATTTATAAATATCCAAAACGGCCAACGGCGTACTGGTGCCAACGCCGATATTTCCACTGAAGTTTGCATTTGTAGCAGTGAGGGTGCCGGTGAGGGTTGGCGAACCGGCGAAGACAAG
>JAYVWI010000082.1:0-3571 GCA_043786195.1 Minisyncoccota bacterium | reverse complement strand
CCTGGCTGCCCTCCGGACATTGCTTCTCCTCTTCCGGTCATACGAATGACCTCGCCGTTTTGGATGCCAGCAGGAATCTTGATAGAAATTTCTTCTTGGGTACGGGCGACACCTGCACCACGACAATGTTCACATTTTTCTTTAGGTATCTTGCCAGTACCGAGACAGTCGCTACATTCACGGACGGTAGAGAAACTACCCATCACACTCTGGCGTGTCTCGCGTATTTTTCCATTGCCGCCACAAGTAGTACAAGACACTTTCTCAGTTCCCTTCTTGGCACCTGTGCCTTCACAGAAGGTGCAGGTATTGTTCTTGGTGAGAAGTACTTTACGAGTGACGCCGAAGATTGATTCGTTGAAGTTGAGGTTGATGTCGATAGAGATATCTCGCCCGCGTTCTTGGCGGCGTCCGCCGCCACCGAAGCCAAAGTTTTCGAAGATGTCGTTGAGGTCGAATTCAAAGCCACCGGCGTTGAATCCACCACCGGCGGCGTTTTGGAAGTCGCCCCAATTGAAGCCTCCACCGCCTCCTTGAGCCCCGCCACCGCTATTAAAGGCGTGTCCGTATGTATCGAACTCAGCCTTCTTTTTATCGTCTCCCAAGACCGCGTAGGCCTCAGTGATTTCCTTGTATTTTTCCTCATCTCCGCCCTCCTTGTCCGGGTGATACTTTGAAGCCAGCTTACGAAAAGCCTTCTTTACCTCGTCTTTTGAGGAACCCTTGGGGATTCCGAGTATTTGGTAGTAGTCCTTATTCATAGTGTTTTAGTGGCAGTATAATGCCATAAATTAGCAAAAGGCGCAAAAATAAGTTTTGCGCCTTTTGTGTTGTCATTACTCTGCCTCGTGAACCTTCGGTTCGTCTTCGGTCTTTGGTTCTTCTGGCTTGGCAGCAGCTTCAGCTGCTTTGTTCATGATTTCGCCTATCTTTTGGAGTGAAGTTGAGAGCGCTTCAGTTGCAGATTCAATAGCGGCTTTATCGTCCTTCTCCTTTACCTCTCGAACTGTTTTAATCTTCTCTTCGATTTCAGTTTTTGTGTCAGCTGGTACTTCCGCCTCATGATCTTTTAGAGATTTTTCGGCGGTGTAGATGAGCTGCTCTGCGAGGTTGCGGGTGTCGATGAGTTCTTTCTTCTTGGTATCTTCGGCAGCATGATCTTCTGCTTCTTTCTTCATACGTTCAATGTCGGCTTCTGAAAGGCCGGAGTTGGCTTCGATTCGGATTGATTGCTCCTTGCCCGTTGCCTTGTCTTTGGCTGTCACCTTGAGCACACCGTTGCTGTCTACGTCAAAGGTCACTTCTACTTGCGGTACTCCGCGTGGTGCCGGTGGGATGCCGTCGAGGTTGAATTCGCCTAGGACTTTGTTGTCATTAAACATCGGACGTTCACCTTGCGCCACACGGATCATGGTTGATGTCTGGTTGTCAGAAGCGGTTGAGAATACCTGGGACTTCTTGGTCGGGATGTGGGTGTTCTTTTCAATCAATTTTGTATTTACCCCACCCATGGTTTCAATACCAAGTGAAAGTGGAATCACGTCCACGAGCGTGATGTCCTTCACGTCACCTTGGAAGATACCAGCTTGGATAGCAGCGCCAAGAGCTACCACTTCGTCAGGGTTGATGGTGCGGTTTGGTTCTTTACCAAAGAGTGCCTTTACTGCATTTTGAATCGCTGGCATACGGGTCTGTCCGCCGACGAGAATGATTTCATCAATTTCTTCCTTCTTGAGTCCAGAGGCTTCTAAGGCACGTTTGGTGATTTCGATGGATTTGTCGACGAACTCGTGCGCGATTTCTTCGAGCTTCGCTCGAGAGAGCTTCACATCCATGTGGAGTGGGCCGTCAGTACCTTGTGAGATGAACGGAATATTGATGGTGGTCTCGGTGGTACTTGAGAGCTCGTGCTTCGCCTTTTCAGCCGCTTCATCGAGACGTTGTAGTGCAAGCTTGTCTTTACTAAGGTCAACGGCGTTACTCTTCTTAAATTCATCAATTAGAAAACGCACGATACCTTGGTCGATATCACGGCCACCCATGTGGGCGTCGCCGTCAGTTGAGCGTACTTCGATCACGTCGTCACCAACTTCAAGGATAGAGACGTCGAAGGTTCCACCACCGAAGTCGTAGACGGCAATTTTCTCTTCCTTTTTTTTATTAAAGCCATACGCTAAAGCGGCAGCCGTCGGTTCATTAATGATACGACGGACGTTGAGTCCAGCAATCTTACCAGCGTCTTGAGTCGCCTTTCGTTGGGCGTCATTAAAGTACGCTGGTACTGTGATGACAGCTTCGGTGATGGTTTCCCCCAGCTTGGCTTCGGCGTCTGCCTTGAGCTTAGAAAGAATCATTGCTGACGCTTCTTCGGGACGGTAATCTTTGCCGTCCATAGTGACGAGTACGCCGCCGTCTGGTCCCTTCTTAATTTCATACGGGACGATAGCTTTGTCCTTTTGCACCACGTCTTCGTCATAAGTGTGACCCATGAAGCGCTTTATTCCGTAGATGGTGTTGGTTGGGTTGGTGACCGCTTGTCGCTTGGCAATCTGCCCCACGAGTCGTTCGTTGGTCTTCGAAATCGCCACGATGGATGGAGTGGTGCGGTTGCCTTCAGTATTTTCAATGATTGTAGGTTCCCCAGCTTCGATAACTGCAATTGCTGAGTTAGTTGTTCCTAAATCGATTCCTAGAATTTTTGCCATAATAGATTTAATTTTCTTAGTAATTTATATGTGCGTCCAGGAATGTGCGGCGGGCTAAAGCCGCACATTCGGACGTAAGTTCGTGATAATCGCTTCCGCTCATTTACTCACTTAACTTTATTTCACGAGCTCCCCTGTTGTTACGCGCGCGGGACGGATTACTTCCATAGTGCCGTCGACGTTTATCTCATAACCTTTTTGTAATACGTGGATTACTTTATGATCGAGCTTCTTGTCGGTGACTTGTGTTGTGCCGATTGCTTCGTGTTTGTGTGGGTTGAAGTCTACTCCGTCAGCGGCTATCTCTGATACGTCGTATGATGCTACTAATTGTTGCAGTTGCGTATGAATTCCTTCAATGCCCTTCCGCCAGTTTTCGTCAGCTTTCTCCCAAGCGTCTTTATTAGATCTCGCCATTTCAAAGCTGTCGCACAGTGGCAAGAGCGCTTCGACGTGCTTCTTCGTGAAGCGAATTTTGTCTTGCGCTCGTTCGTTTTCTAGTCGACGACGCGCATTGAGGAAATCCGCTTTTTCGCGGGCGGCGTCTTCAAGAATCTGTCGCTTCTCTTCATCGCATTTTGCTAATTTTTGACGGAGCAGTTTCATTTTTTGCGCTCCCGTCGCTTCTTCGTCTGATAATTCAAGGTCTTCTATGTCATGGTGGCCGTCTTCATCGAGGTCAAAATCCACTTCGGTATTATCTTGTTCATTCACCATATGACAGCATTATAAATGCAAAAAGGTGTGCTGTAAAGTTTGCGGTTTTTGTGACAGGAGTAAAATAAATGAGCACAGCAGAAAACCTCTACGTTGTACGTTGTGCATGATTCATTTCTCTCCACGAAAGTTAAGGAAGTGAATCAACC
>JAYVWI010000081.1:0-3550 GCA_043786195.1 Minisyncoccota bacterium | reverse complement strand
AAACCGCAGGGTTTAGTCGGATGGTTGGCTGATATGCTGATGATCCCGTTTATGTATATTCTGCAGGGTACACTTGCGGAAAGTCCGCAGCGGACGCATCGCTGGAATAACGTGAAGATTTGGGATTGGCGCAGACGTCACACCATTCTTCAGAAGTTTTTCTTCATCGCTTTTCATGGCGACGCTAAAGCCAAGAAGTCTTTGTTGTTTGGTTTCATTCCACTGTTCCATATGCCCGTTTTCGGCGGTTGGCGGACGTTTGTCGTTCTTGAGCCAGTCTGCTACGACGGTGTCTGGTTTGTGGGTTGGCATCCGGCTGACGGCAGCGATCTTATCGGCATCAGCCGCATCCCGCTTTATGGCCAAGTCAGACTCACTATCGGTCCTGACGAAGTCTCGTTCTTCGCGATAAATGCCGATGGAAACCCTATCGAGCTCCGTCAAGCCGGAAAAGGTAAAATCGGCCAAGCCGGTACCTTTGCCAAAGTCCCGCTCCTCTAAATAATCCCGCGCTCTAGTTAAGTCTAGTGCGCGGTTTCTGTTATACTTTTGCTATCTATGTCAGAAAAGAAATTTCCGGAAGGGTTTTTGTGGGGAGCCGCCACTGCCTCTTATCAAGTAGAAGGAGGAATTGAGAACTGTGATTGGGCGCATGCGGCGCGTGATGGTCGGGTGCCGGCTTGCGGGGTTGCGTGTAATCACTACGAGCGTTATGAAGAAGATTTTGATATTGCAAAGTCTCTGGGGCACAACGCACACCGCTTTTCTGTGGAGTGGGCGCGTATCGAGCCGGTGCAGGGTCAGTTTGATGAAAAAGAAATCGCTCACTATCGAGCCGTACTGCAAACGCTCAAAGATCGTAGCATAACTCCCTTTATTACCCTCTGGCACTTCACCCTTCCACTTTGGTTTTCAGAGTCAGGTGGCTTTGAGCGTAAGGATTCTCCAGAAATCTTTGCTGGCTACTGCGCGTATGTCGCAGAGCAACTGGGCGATTTTTGTTCCGACTTTTCTACGATTAATGAACCAAGTGTGTACGGTAGCAACGGTTGGCTTCGTGGTAGTTGGCCTCCGTTTAAACGATTCGCTTTGACTGATATGGTAGCGATTACGAATTCAGGTCGCAGTTTCGAGGCAAAAGCAAGCAAAGGACTCAGGCCACTCTTTCTCTACTTCCGAGTGATGAAAAACCTAGCTCGAGCACATAATGCTGCATATGTTGCCATTAAAAAAGTCGATCCAGAGAGTAACGTCAATTTCGTACACCATGTGATTGTCTTTGACTCAAATTGGAATCCTTTTAATAAACTTAAAGCATATGTCGCCAATCGACAATGGACTCATGTTTTTATGAAGCGTACGGCCGGGCATTACGATTCCATCGGTCTCAACTATTATTTCTACACTCAATTTGGAGATAAGCGCCAGTGGCGAAAAACCGATATGGACTGGAACTTTGCACCAGAGCGAATTTACGACGCTCTGATGCTTCTCAAACATTACAACAAACCAGTCTATATTTCCGAGGCGGGTCTGGCTGACGCAACTGATAGCGGTCGCGCAGAATACATTAAAAAGCAAGTGGACGCAGCTTGGCGAGCCATTCAATCAGGCGTTGATGTTCGCTCACACATCTATTGGTCACTTTTGGATAATTACGAATGGGCACTAGGGTTTGAAAAAAGATTCGGATTAGTAGAAGTGAATTATGAAACTTTAGAGCGAACCATTCGACCTTCAGCCTACGTGTACAAAGCAATTTGTGAACAAAATGCTGTAGTAGAATAGTATTGATGAACTGGATATTATTGGCGACGGTTGGGCAATTTTTGAATGCCATCGTTGCTGTACTCGATAAATATATCGTCTCTGACGAAAAGGTAATGCCAAAACCTTTCGTCTACGCGTTTTATTCGTGTCTTCTCACTGGCTTCTGGGTAGTTATTTACTTTGTCGGTTCGATTCCTTTCTTGGCAAAACTAGGGATGCCTACTTTTGCGCACGTGCAAGCGCCAACCATTCAAGTCATTAGCATGGCGTTTTTGACGGCGTACACATTCTTTATGGCTTTGGTGTCGATGTATGACTCACTGCGTGAAGCCGACGCTTCTACTGTGATGCCGATTATCGGTACTGTTTCAGCCCTGTCCACCTTTGGAATGAGTTATCTTTTTCTGCACGTCTCGCTTTCTCACGGCCACATCTTCGGTATCCTGTTGATTTCTCTCGGTACATTGCTGGTGGCTCGCTCATTGCCACGCATGAATGTCGTGCTTCATGTCGTCCATAGTGGAGTCTTCTTCGGGCTGCACTACATCACTATGAAGGGGCTCTTTCTCCAAACTAGTTTTGACGACGGTTTCTTCTGGTCTCGTGTCTGCTTTGTGTTGTTCGCACTCTCGTTACTTTTGGTACCGGTTTATCTCGATGAAATCAAGAGTCAAACGAAGACGACCAGCAAGAAGACTGGTGTTTTAGTTTTGTCGGCAAAAATTATAGCTGGAGTTTCAGCGTTCTTGATTCTCAAAGCAACCGACTGGGGAGACGTCACAGTCGTGCAGGCGCTTGATGGTATTCGTTTTGTGTTCATTTTGTTCATCACTGCACTTTTTGCACATTGGCTGCCTGAGTCCGCGACTGACCGTGATACTCGTCCGCAAGTATTTGTCCGACGACTTATCTTCACGATTATCATTACCGCCGGATTTTTCATGCTCTTCACGTGATAGAATGAGCATTGTATGAAGTGGTCTCGCACAAAGACGTTTTTTAAATTCTTGGGGATTTTCTTGTTGCTGGTGGTTGTGAGTGTCGCTATGGCTTTGTACTTTTTGGCACAAAAACCGGCGCCGCAAAGCATCACCTATGGTATGTCTTTTAATACAATGTACGCGCGTGAGCTCGGTCTAGACTGGAAACAAACCTACGACGCAATTCTTGATGATTTGAAAGTTCGCCACCTCCGTCTCGCGGCTCACTGGCCGATGATTGAGCCAGAGCCAAACGTCTATAACTTTACCGAGCTTGATTATCAGATAAAACGGGCTGAAGAAACTCATTCGACAGTGGTACTGGCAGTTGGTCGCCGACTTCCACGTTGGCCAGAATGCCACGTCCCGCAATGGGCGCAAAATCTCTCGGTAGAAGAACGTAACCGCAGCCAAATTGCCTACATGGAAACGGTGATTAGTCGTTACAAAAAAAGTCCTGCAGTGACTGTCTGGCAGATTGAAAACGAACCCTTCCTCAGCGTTTTTGCGTATGACCACTGTGGCGATCTCGACACGACCTTCCTTGACAAGGAGATTGCACTCGCTAAATCTTTGGACGGGACACGACCTATCTTGGTGACAGATAGTGGCAACCTCGGCACTTGGTACGGAGCGTATTCACGTGGAGATATGTTTGGTACGAGTGTCTATGTGCACTTCTGGAATCCTGAGCTTGGACAATTCCGAACCTACTTGCCACCATGGTTTTATCGTGCCAAAGATAATCTCATGGCACTCGTGTATGGCAGAAAAGACTCAGTGTTGATTGAGCTTTCAGC
>JAYVWI010000080.1:0-5409 GCA_043786195.1 Minisyncoccota bacterium | reverse complement strand
ATGAAAACAAATAAATCAGGTTTCACCCTCATCGAACTCCTCGTGGTAATCGCCATCATCGGTATCTTGGCCGCGGTGGTACTCGCATCACTCAACGATGCGCGAAAGAGTGGGTCAAGTGCATCAGTACAGCAAAGTCTTGATGGAGCTAAGTCACAGGCGGAAATTGTATACAACACCAATAGCGTGTATTCATATGCTAGAGTATGCGACGACTCTAAGGTACAACAGCTCGCAAACGCGGCCGCCAAAAACGGTGCCGATGCAGATAAGATTTCCGCGAATGAGAGTACTCCAGTTACAGCAGCAGCTTGGGATGTGGCTATTTGTCACAGTGGCGCTTCTGCCTGGGTCGTCGCTGCTCCATTGGCTGACAGTACTAGCGCGACCACATCACTATGGTGTGTCGACAGCACCGGCTACTCAGGAGCTGATACTGCCGTCGGAGCCACCGACCTCACTTGCAACTAAGAGACTAAACAAAAAACACCCCGACGGGGTGTTTTTTGTTTAAGGTTCACAGTATACAATAGCCTTATGATTTCTCTGATTGCCGGCATGCCTGCAACATGGTTCTGCACCATGATGTTTTTTTACGGACTTATTATTGGTAGTTTTTTAAATGTAGTGATCTACCGGTTTCATACCGGTAAATCACTATCGGGGCATTCGCACTGTCTTTCGTGCGGGACGCACTTACGCTGGTATGAATTAGTGCCGCTTTTTTCTTACGTGTCACTACGGGGTAGGTGTCGTTCTTGTGGTAGCTTGATCCCGTCTCGATACTTTCTGGTTGAACTTAGTACCGGGCTCCTGTTTTTATTAGCTGCGGCTAAGGCGGTTAGTCTTTTGGAACTCCTATATCTTTGTACTCTAGTGTCGCTGTGTGTTGTTGTTGTGGTCTACGACATTCGCCATTTCATCATTCCTGATTCGCTTACCTTGCTTCTGACATTGTTGGCGAGTGTGTGGACGGCGGTTCTCTTTTTCAGCGGAACGACTGCTTTAGCGCTCGCTATCAACGTGGCTGCTGCTAGCGGCGGGACATTTTTCTTCTATTTCTTGTGGCGTATCTCAAACGGTCGCTGGATTGGCTTTGGTGATGTCAAACTGGCTTTCCCTTTGGGACTCATCGTAGGAGCACCGCTCGTTTTTTCGATGATAGTGTTTTCATTTTGGATTGGCGCCGCTGTCAGTGTGGGTCTGGTTGGTCTCTCTAAGCTTCAACGTGGAAAACTGTGCTTACGTTTAGGGATGCGGAACCTTACAATTAAGAGTGTTGTTCCGTTTGCACCATTTCTCATTGCGGGCTGTCTACTGACGTTATTTACTCAACTCGATGTCCTCACTCTTTTCACCTTCATCTACTAAAGCACCGAAGCCCTTTTCAACAAAAGAGGGTGGTTTTGGCCTGATTGAACTAATGGTGAGTATCAGCATAATGATGGTAGTCTCGGCGGTTATCATGGCTCGACATTCTTCTTTTAACGGCGCAGTGTTACTGCGTAGTCAGGCGTATGAAATAGCTCTGTCTATCCGTGAAGTACAAATGAGCGCAGTGAGTGCCGAGAGTAACGGCTCAGGCTCATTTCGAGCTACGGAAGGAGTTTACTTCAATACGAGCAGCCCTACCCAATATCAGATTTTTCGCGATGCAGACAATGACTCTTTTTACGATAGTAGTGAGCAATACGGAAAGCAGGGCATTGTTGATAAACGCTTTGAGATTAGAGCGATTAGAGCCGTCGGAGATACTGTCACCGGTACCGGGTTGGCAGTAGTGTTCGAACGCCCGAATTTTGATGCAAAGTTTTTTGACAGTGCTGGGCAAGTAAATGCTTCAAGTGTTGAGATAGACCTTGCAAAAAAAGACGCTGTTGGGAACGGGCCAGACGTAGTGAAAACAATCGAGATTACTGGAACCGGTCAAATCACGGTAAAATAACATCATGGCCACCCGTACGTTTCAGCAAGGCTTTACAATCATCGAGATGATTGTTTCTTTGGCGATATTTTCTTTCGTCATCACCATTGCTGTCGGCGCCCTGTTGATGCTTATGAGTGCCAACAAGCAACTGCAGGGTGAACAAAGTGTTATGACCAATCTTTCTTTCGCACTTGATAGTATGACGCGTGAAATCCGAACGGGGACGTTTTTCTATTGTGATTCTCAAGGTTCCTACAACGGTACAAACAATATCTTTAATTCCAACAATAATATCGATACTATACTAGGTGACTCTTATCAGGATTGCCAAAATGGAAATACCAGCATCAATCAGATTCATGGGCTGGCATTTAAGGAAGGAGGGGATAGTATTACTCTGTCAAATGAGCATATCCTCTACTTCTTTGACAAAACTGCCGGTAAAATCTACCGTCGGGTCGGCGGCGGAGCTCCACAGTCGATTGTCTCTTCAGGAATTACCATAAAGAAACTTGAATTCTTTGTGACCGGAAGTAAGAAGCAAAGCCTTGGTGGTTCAGGGAATCTTGATCAGCCTTCCGTAACGATCTTTATTGAAGCACTTGATCCGAGTGATCCTACTTCAAAAACATATTACTTGCAGACGACAGTAACTCAGCGGACACTCGATATATGAAAATTCACCCCTCACAATCAGGGTTTAGTTTAATTGAGACGCTCGTCGCGATTACGATTTTACTGGTGGTTATTACCGGGCCTTTAGCGATTAGTTCTTCATCTGCCAAGAGTAGTAGCTTTTCCAGTGAACAGGTGACGGCCTTCTTTTTGGCACAAGAAGGAGCTGAGTTGGTGGAGAAAGCTCGTGATGATCTGCTAGTGCCATACTTTGCCGGTACCAATCCCGACCCATGGGTAGATTTTACTAGAATAACGGCCGGCGGATTGTATAGAAATTGTTACACGAGTATTAATGTCAGCGGCTGTGACTTTACTATTAATGGAGATCAAACAGGAACACTAGCTATGGTGAATTGTGGTTCGTCTGCTACAGCCTGTGTGCTGTATGTCGACTCGACCACTTCACAGTTGCGTTCCCGTTACACGCACACGTCGGCCGGTAACAGTTCAACACCATTCGCTCGGACGATTACTCTAGAACTCGTCAATGCAGATGAGGTTAAGGTCACCTCTAAAGTGACATGGCGCACCGGTGCGTTAAAACAACAGCAAGAAGTAATTGTAGAATCGAGACTTTTCAATGTATATGGCTACTAAATTTCTACAACAAAAAAACGAAAGGGGTTTTGCGCTTTTGATGACACTCATTGTCGTAGGTGTACTTATTTCGATTGGACTGGCTGTACTTGATCTCTCGATAAAGCAAGTTCGACTATCAACTAACGCCAAAGAATCAGAGACCGCTTTTCATGCCGCTAATGCCGGTGTGGAATGCGCGCGTTACATACGTCGTATCGCCTCAACCACCATGGAAGCCGGGGGTAATATTTCTCCAGTATGTTTTTCTGCGTCGCCTGACACAAACAACCACTCTCAAATGATAACTGGAGTAAACGGAATGGGTACAGCTTATTTGTATAAATACAGTTTTAGTTGGGGTACAAAACCACGTTGCAGTAAAGTTTCAACCATTGTCATGGTGGCCGATCCGGCGGGTGCAGGTCTCAAGATAAGCAACATGTCGAGTTGGTTAGAAGGCTATCCTGGAGGAGAAATCAAGACTTGTGCGGCTGGCGAACGCTGTACCATCCTTGCTTCTTATGGATATAATCGCTCATGTAGCAGCGCTAGTGGCTATGGTTCCGTGGAGCGCGAAGTACTGTTACAATTCTAAGCATGTCTATCGCCGACCAGAGAAAGCGCCTAAAACAGCTTAGGGAAACTGTTGCCCATCATCAAAAGCGTTACTACGATGAGGACGCTCCGGAAATTAGTGATGAAGCGTACGACGCTCTTATCGAAGAACTGCAGAGCCTCGAGCTGACTGTTGACGGCAAGAAAAGTAAGCTCACTGCAGAAGTCGGAGGAACTGCCTCTGAGGCTTTTTCAAAAGTGACTCACAAAGTACGACAATGGTCTTTTGATAACGTATTTGATGAGACCGAACTGGCCGACTGGTGTGCGCGTGTACAGCGTGGTCTTAACGATGCGGATAGAGGTAAAGAAAAAGTCTCGTATGTTACTGAACATAAGATTGACGGACTAAAACTCGTCATTGAATATAAAAAAGGCATGCTTGTTCGAGCGGCGACGCGTGGCGATGGTTCCGTCGGGGAAGATGTGACCCACAGTGCGCGTACCATCACGATGCTTCCAAAGACGCTGAAATATCCGGTTAGTCTTTTGTGTGTTGGAGAAGTGTGGCTTTCCGAGAAAGACTTTGCTCGAATTAATGCCGAACGTACGCTCTCCGAGGAAGCTCTTTTTGCGAATCCTCGCAACGCTGCGGCTGGCTCACTTCGTCAGCTTGACCCGGAAGTTTCGCGCCGTCGGAATCTTTCGTTGACGGTGTACGATCTTGACTTACTTGATCTGCATGAGACTGGCCTGGCAGCCCCAAATACCCAATGGGAAGAACTGCAATTTTTAAAATCACTCGGGTTGCCGGTTGATAAAAATTCAAAGCTTTGTAAGTCTCTCTCTGAAATACAAGATTTCTACACTACCTGGAAAGACAAACGCGACACGCTAGTGCACGGTATTGATGGGGTGGTAATTAAAGTGAACGAAGTGACACTGCAAAAAGTGCTTGGCTATACCGCCAAAGCGCCGCGGTTTGGTGTTGCTTACAAATTTCCAGCGGTAGAGGCAACGACAGTACTTGAAGATATTCAGCTACAGGTTGGACGCACGGGGGTGGTTACACCAGTGGCGCATTTGCGACCGGTGCGTATTGATGGCTCAACTGTCTCACGAGCGACGCTCCACAACGAAGATAATATCGCTCGGCTGGATGTTCGAGTGGGCGACACAGTCATCCTTCGAAAGGCTGGTGATATTATTCCCGAGATTGTTTCAGTGATTTTGACGCTGCGTCCCGCCAAAGCAAAAGCCTACCGTTTTCCCGCCGCTGTCTCTGAGTGTGGGGGAGATGGTCGGATTGAGCGTATTCCTGGCGAAGCGGCGTACCGCTGTGTCTCCAAGGACTCAGGAACTCTTCACCGTCAGCGTCTTTACTACTTTGTAGGGAAAACCGCCATGAATATTGACGGTGTTGGTCCAAAGATTATCGATGCATTTTTGGATAACGGACTTATCTCTACTCACTCCGACTTATTCACTTTGACTACCGGAGATATCAAAGACTTGCCAGGCTTCAAGGAGAAATCTGCTGAAAACATTATTAGTGCTATCAAGGCAGTCCGCACCATTCCACTCCACCGTTTTTTGGTGGGACTTTCGATTGATAACGTTGGTGAAGAAACAGCTCGTCTGTTAGCAGACCGGTTTGGGACGGTGGCGGC
>JAYVWI010000079.1:0-7333 GCA_043786195.1 Minisyncoccota bacterium | reverse complement strand
TCTCGGCGCAGTTGTTGTCGGTGTCTGTGCGAATGCGAATCCGACGTATCCTAGTGCTCCGAAGGCAACAATTGCCAAGGCTCAAAGAATAGGAAGGGTCGTAAATGTTAGTGTTTTAGTCATTCAATTTGCTTATGTTAGCGGATTGGATCTGAGCGTCCTCGTCCTCTCCTGCATCTATTACCGATGAAAGTGATAACCAGCTCACTTTATTGAACTGTAATATTTCAGTCGACAATGCGGCATAGCTGGAGTGAATGGTTTTTTCATTTTACAAGGCTCAACTAATAAAATTTTATGGCAGATACAATTATTACAAGCACACCGAGAGCTCAAGATGGAGGAGATAGTGTCTTTAGCGCGGCAGTAGTGGCGATTATTATTGCGGCCATCGCAATTGGCGCGATGATACTTTACCAAAGTGGAGTATTCCAAGCAGTGACACCAAAACCTGACGCGGCGAGCATTAATATCACCGTGCCCACTCCTACACCAACTCCAACTCCTACACCTGCACAGTAGCTTTCGCTTCGATATTTTAGCAATAGCAAAAACCCGACACACACGTGTCGGGTTTTTTCTTTAAGTCCAACAAGTTGTATACTAGTATTCACATGTATTCAGCAAAAAGAATCTTTTTAGTCGTTTGTTTCATGGGTTTCTTTGTCTCTGGGGCAGGGATGGCATATGCGCAAAGCGAGCTCGTCCCAGATCAGTCAACGCTTATGAAGGCGCGGGTACTAAATATCGAAAAAGAGGAGACAAAAGAGATACCAGGGACAGACACAAAGACCACTTTTCAGACAATTAAAGTTCAGATTCTTGACGGTGCAGAAAAGGGAAAGGAAGTAACTATTGATAACGACTATTTGAATCTAGAGAAGGGAGAAGTCTTTTATTTGACGCACACCGTGAGTAGTCTGGATGACGTAGAGTACTACACCGTCAATGACCCTTACCGTTTGCCACAAGTACTATTCTTAGTCGGACTCTTTGTTATCGCTGTTTGTATCTTTGGTGGTAAGCAGGGGATGCGAGGCTTGGCGAGTTTGGTTGGGAGTTTTGCGTTGATTTTCTTCGTACTTCTTCCGGGAATTATGCATGGGTATTCTCCGCTCCTGGTCACTGTGGGGGTATCGTCGCTGATTATTGTGTTGGGGTCGTATGTGACTCACGGCTTTACTCGCGCGACGTCGTCGGCGGTGTTGGGTATGATTGCGACAGTTTCGGTCACAGGGCTCTTGGCCTACTGGTCAGTGCATTTTACCCGTCTTAGTGGCTTTGGTTCTGAAGAAGCGGTTTACCTTAATCTCAACTCGCGCGGCTCGATTGATATTCTCGGCTTGCTGCTGGGAGGAATCATCATCGGTCTTTTGGGCGTACTGTACGACGCAGCGATTGGGCAGGCGGTGTCGGTGGAAGAGCTTACAAAGATTGCTCCGCACGTATCGCGGAAGAGAATTTATCAAAGGGCGCTCCGGATTGGCCGTGAGCATATCGGTGCACTCGTGAACACTCTCGCTATTGCTTATGTCGGGGCTTCACTTCCGCTCCTGCTTCTTTTTTACAAAACCTCCAGCGGAGGCATCGCGCAGATTGCTAATACAGAAATTTTCTCGACTGAAATTGTGCGGATTATGATCGGAAGTATCGGGCTGGTATTGGCGGTACCTATCACAACACTTGTCTCGGTGGTGATGTTGGTGAAAAAACCAGCCCAAGCTGCTGATTCGCTCGAGATATCAAAAGAGAACGAAGCTCTGAAACATGCCGGGCATTCCCATAAGCATTAAGTCCGAAAACGACATTTTTAGTGAGGGTGATTAGAGGTGAGCCATGTGTAATATCTCAACCAGAGTCACGGCGTAGTAGTAGAGAATTATACTTCTCATACTTATTATTTTTTTAGCTCATATTTTTATGGCAGATACTATTATTACAAACACCCCAAACGCGCAAGATTCTGGAGATAGTGTCCTGTGGGGGGCAACGTTGGCAATTATCATAGCGGCTATCGCGATTGGCGCTGTCATTCTTTACCAAAATGGCGTATTTCAGTCGATGATGCCAAAAGCAGACACGACAAATATTAACGTCAGTGTTCCAACCCCAACCCCAACTCCAGCCCCTGGGACTTAAAATACGCCACCACCCAAGATAGCCCGCTTTGAAAGAAGCGGGTTTTGTTGGTGATACACAAAAGCATCCAATCAGATGCTTTTTGTGTATGGTTGTGAGACAGGCTACTTAGCAGAGTCCTTGCATCCACAGGCACAGGTGCCATCAGCATTTTTGTGCTCGTGATGGCAATTTTTGCAGGTCGCTGTCGGTTTTGGGGTGTTTGTGTCCATATAGTTTTTCAAAAGAAGAATAAGCTCTTCATTGATTATGCCGGCCTTTAACCGTGGTGATTACAAAAACTATTTAGAATGCAGTTTTTGAGCATTGAGCTGCTTTTGGAGAAGAGTGATGAGTTTGGTGAGGGTGGCGATTTGCTCTAGGAGCTTGGCGCGATGAGCGTCGCTACTTACTGTGACAGTGCTCGCTGCTACGGTCGGATAGCTAGCGGTTTCCCAGCAGAAGCGCGAACCATTCCAAGGCGTTGTACCTTCTGTCTCGTAGACGTGTTTGGCGTAACCTAAGTTTCCGTCGAGAGTGGCGAGATCAAGACCAAGGGCTTTTGCACCAGGAGCGTGAATACTTTCGTAAAATTGAAAGACGCCAATCATACCGTTGCTTCGGAGTGGGTTGCCACTATCGGTGTACTGACGAAACTTTGATTCGCAGCGGGCGATTTCTACCATAGCCGGAGTGGCTTTAAAAAATTCTCGAACCTTCTTTTCAGCCGCTACTTGATCAGCAAACACAACGATGGGTTTTGTGCTTGTAACGGTAGCGCTAGGGACAGTTCTAGTGGTTGTTGATGCAAAAGTAGGAGTAGCGTATCCAGTACATATAACTACGACAGCAATTATGCTAGTCAGTGCTCGGTTTGTTTTCATGAGCTAATAGTATAGCATTTTTGCTTTCGGGAGACTTTTGCCTTACAGTAAGGGCTGAAATAGTCTTAAGGAGTACGTCTCATGAAACTAGCGCTCGCACTTTTGGCGGCGCTGATACCGAGCGTCCCCCAAGTTCCTTTTTCCGAAATCCCACAGAATCCAATTGGTGAAGTGGCTATTGTCGATCGGTTCGTGCCGTTTGGATATGCTCGTGCTCACACTCGTGTCGTTGATACGATCGTCGAACACTCGATTTTTGCGCCAGGTACTACCGAGCCATATAATGTCGATAACATTTTGGCAGTGATGCGGCGATATAATGTTAGTTCACATTACATCATTGCTCGTGATGGTATGGTCTACCGTCTCGTCCGCGAAGAAGATGTGAGTTATCACGCTGGTGTGAGCAAAATGCCAGCACCTGATGGAAGAACTGGTGTAAATCAATTCTCCATCGGTATCGAGCTTATCAATGGCTACGACGACCACCCGACTGAAGCGCAATATCTCTCACTTCAGACGCTTATGCGGTCGGTACGGCTTCGACACCCCATTCGTTACGTTGTAGCGCACGGTGAAATTGCCGGTGACAGACGGACTGACCCCTGGAATCTTGACTGGGAGCGAATCAAGAACTGGTAACCCTGCCGCTTTGTGTGGCAGGGTTTTTCTATTTGGGTGCGCTATACTTAGCTTGTATGGATTCGAAAAAAACGATTTATCTTTTCATGTTTATTGGCGGTATGATTGGCGGGTACATACCACTTTTGTGGGGCGCTGGATATTTCTCTTTTTCATCAATTATCTGTAATGCTCTAGGGGCGTTCCTCGGCATTTGGGTTGGATTTAAACTAACGCACTAGTGATATAAATAAGAAGAAATTCACGACTAATGAAAAGAGTCGCGCGAAGCGCGACTCTTTTCTTATTCTAATTTCTTTAAAAATTCCTTGTAGAGTTTTGAAGAGACATGCCAAGCCCCGGGACTAAGAATATTGTCCATGTCGTCGACGATGAGGTAAATAGCAAATACTAAACTACTAATTGAAAGAGTGAATATCATGTCAAATACCACACTGTTGATTGACACAAATAGTGATAACGAAGCGACCAGCACCGCTGACAAAAGAAAGGTGTTTTTAATAATGTACGGCATACGACGAGTGGAAAGAAGGATGCGGCGTTCGCGAGTGTAGAAAAGAGTGTTGATGAGTTTGGTCAGGATTCCCTTGTTTTGATTTAGAGTGGCGTTGGAAATAATGAATTCGTTATTGAGCACTTTGAGACTCTCAATGGCTTCATTGCTGCCGAGCAGGCGGGTTTTAAGTGACCATTCATGATCGACAACGTATTGAACGTACATTCGGATGAGGCCTTTGGTTTGTTCTGAGAATTCAGTATTGTGAGTAGCAAACATGACGATGTGGTCGAGTGCGTGAATTTCCTCCAAGACGACCTTTTGAATTCGTTCCCATTTATCCCAGAGGTGTTGAATCAAGAAACCGGAAAGAATACTGAAGATGAGTCCAATCGTAGAAAAGAGCCAGCCGATGCCGGCTTGGTCTGCGTGAGCAGTCTTGTAAAATGTCTCACCGACAGTGCGGAGAGTAAAAAATATCGTCAGAAAGACGATAAAAAACAGGAAGAATTTACTTTTGTAGTTCATTTGGGTATCCTACCACATCTTGAAAACTACGACTTTGCGAAGATAATGGTGACAATAATCCGCTTTCCATTCACTGCAACGCCGATGCCTTCGTTGGTGTAATCTTTAGAGAGGAGATTCTTCCGATGGTTGTCGCTTTCAAGCCACATATTAATGAATGATTCGGCAAGATTTGATTCGGATAAGGTTTCGTAGTCGCTGTATTCAGCGAGATTCTCACCATAGGAGAAAGTGACATATTCGGCTTTTTTAAAGCGACAACCAAGATCACAGCCGTCTGGACTGGTGTGTGAAAAGTAATTATGAACCGCCATGTCAGCACTTCGCTTTGCGGCGAGTTTCGCTAAAACTTCGTCATAAGTGAAGTGACTAAGTTTGTTTTGGGAACGAGCGATATTGGTGCGGGTATGAAGGTTGCTCGCAAGTTTTTCAAAGCTGTACTGGTAGTTTTCAGAAACAACAGAGGTCGCGTCATTGGTCACGATACCGACGAGTGCGCTATCAGGAATGACGACCGTTTCTTTGTCTGGAGTTTTTGCCTCTACAGGCTGCATTGCTGCATGTCTGGTTTCGCTACTGTTCTTTGACGCTTCGGTTATTCTTTGATGGGGTGTGATGGGTTCTGATGTAATGCTCACTACAGCCGACGAAACATTGAGGTGTGTGTTCATTTTATATGCAGTCATATAAAACACACTTGCTACGGCACATAGACAGGAGAGAGCGACAATACTTTTAAGAGAAACCATAGATACCAGTAGTGGTATTGTAACACTTTGTCTCTAATAGATTGTTTTGCTTCCCAAAAATAGAAAAGACAGATAGCATGGGTGTAATGTCATTATTTAAGCACGATAAGCGTAAGGAGTGGATAATCGCTGGTCTGATCGTTTTTGCTATTGCTGAATTATTACTGCTTGTTTTGTTTGAACTTGGTTTCACTCAAGCTACTTTGTTTGACTCTTTTAAACATAAAAAAGTCGCTACCTCTACACCAGTGGCTTCGATGATAACTACTGACACTTTCCTTCGTGACGAAGAAGCGGTGACGCTTGAGGACAAGACCACTGTCTTGCCGGTAGAAAAAGTCTCGTTCGATTATGTCGTCGTGAAAGATAGCTGTGGGATACATTTTGAGGGCGACTGTGTTCAGGCGCGTTCTGGTCCTGGGAGTGAGTACAAGAGCCTCTACCAACTGCGTAACGATATTGTGCTCAAGGTGGGTGGCAAGGTCGAACGTGACGGCAAGACATGGTACAAAATTGCGTTTGATGAATGGTTGCGCTATCCCGAGCGCCTAAAAGGCGAGTGGTATGTCTCAGCTGACTATGTTGATGTGCTTAAAGACGAGGGGGTGAAAACTGTCTGGGAAGACGGAAAGGCAACCACGACCAATAAAACTATTGTTGTCGATCGTTCTGAGCAAAAGTTATATGCGTACGACGGCGACACTTTGTTTAAAGAATTGAGTATTTCAACTGGCCTGCAACTTACGCCAACACCCCGCGGAGTATTTTCTATTTTCAAAAAGATGCCGAGCCGCTATATGCAAGGACCACTGCCGGACTTAGCAGACCAGCAAGTGTACGACTTGCCAGGTGTGCCTTGGAATCTTTACTTCACGCAAGGTGGCGCGGCCATCCACGGTGCTTATTGGCATAATAGTTTCGGTCAGCCGTATTCCCACGGTTGTGTGAATCTGCCACCTAAGGAAGCGAAGGAAATATACGATTGGGCTGAGCTCGGGACAAAAGTCGTTGTGAGAGACTAACAAAGCAACGTGATTGACCTTGTGTCAATAACATGATGTAAGATACACTAGTTGTAATTTGTTATACAAACATACGGTCATAGCAGCGTCACTCGTCGGAATTGGAATCATCGGGAGCGGCTCTGTACCAGAAACTTATTCTATTTCCGCAGCCAATCTAGCTGCGGAACCTGCGTCTATATGGGAGGCTGTTAACTCGGTAGATTTTTCTGTACCCGAGCTTCTTCAAGTAACTCTCAAATCAACCTCTTCAAATGAGGAAGAAAATGTCGGTAAAAAAATCGCTTCCGAAGCCGACGTAAAACCAAAAACTCAAAGCAAGACTTCGGTGTATTCAGTGCCATTTTTTTCACAATTTGCCGATATCAGTGCGTCCGAATGGAAAAAAGTCGGTTGTGGGATTACTAGTTTGGCAATGTTGATTGATTTTTATGAGCCTGAGGCAGTGACTGTCGACGAGCTCCTCAAGCAAGGTATTGCTGATGGCGCATACATAAGCGATGCTGGCTGGAGTCATGCTGGACTTATAAATCTGTCGCACAAGTACGGTCTGAAAGGTGAAAGTCACGATTTGAGCGGCTCGACTATGGATGAAGCATTTGCGACGCTTACAGCTGAGCTTAAAGATGGTCCAGTGATGGCTTCCGTCCACTATACCTTTACCCCGACTAACCCAATTCCGCATATTGTCGTAGTAAGCGGAGTCAGAGATGGAAAGGTTTACTACAATGACCCAGCGGAAAAGTCTGGCGGTGGCTCAATTTCTATTGCGAAGTTCCAAGGAGCCTGGAAAAAACGATATATCGATATAAGACCAGTGTAGTGGTCAAGAGTCGCGGACTTCGTCCGCGACTCTTTTTGAAATATCCAAAAAACTAAAACGTAGTATAATAG
>JAYVWI010000078.1:0-10050 GCA_043786195.1 Minisyncoccota bacterium | reverse complement strand
ACCAGGATCGGTGAGAATACGTTTACCAGCAACTTCGATAAGTAAACAACACTGACCAAATTTTGTGATTTGCATATGGGCAGTATAACAAAATACTTGATGCTACGCCGGAGGGACTCGGTCCTTACAGGACCAGTACCCCAATTGGCTATATTTTCGGCTGCGCCTCAAATATAGCTCAATCGGGCTTCGAATCCTCACGTAAAGCGCCTCGCGCTTTACTTCTTTCCCGCGAACAAAAAATGCACCTTTTTAGGTGCATTTTTTGTAATCGCGGAGAAGAGAGGATTCGAACCTCCGGGGGCTTTCACCCCACTTCCTTAGCAAGGAAGCACGATAGACCACTCTGACACTTCTCCGTGCAGGCTATAGTACGTTATTTGATATACCTTTTCAAATGCTACAATTTACTGATGAAAACACTCATAGAGTTATTTGGCTGGTATGGAATGATTGCCATTGTTTCAGCGTACGCGTTGATAAGCTTTTCCGTAATCCAATCCACCGATTTTGCTTACCAGGCTCTCAATGCTAGCGGAGCATTAGGAATTGTTATTGTCTCTTTCAACAAACGTGCGTATCAACCGGGTGTGCTTAATGTTATATGGTTAGTCATAGCTGTAGTTGCGATTGCTAAAATGCTACTTTAGAAATGTGCTGGTTTGACTTATGGGATGTAATTTGAGAAGGTGTAGGCTGATAGTAACTGGAGACAAGAAATGACGCCTCATGATGAACCTCAACTAAAGTTGATCTATGTTGAGAGCTTGATTCAAGACTTTGCTTTTGAATCAACGGCGGCTTGGGCTTTGGTACACAAGCTCTGGCCTACCATCGAAGAACTTCCTGAAGAAGACGGGTATACGCGGTATCGGATAAAAATAACGCCGTTTGCCAACATCCTCGGAGCCATCATGTGTGGCGACCACAACGCTGTTTTTCATACCGGGACTGGCAACGAACAGACATTAACCCTCGTTGGTATGTGCTCGGCGGTGACCAGTCGTTTCGTCCCAGGGTATATGCTGACGAAGATTGAACCGGATATTTCGTTCAACGCAGTTGTGCCTATTGGTTCAAACGTCATCATGTATGCCAAGATGCTCCGCGGTACATTTGGGAAACGAGCCTTGGCCTTCGAGCTTCGCGCCCGGATCGAAGGCAGTGAACGGGAACTCTTCCCCGCCCCTCGCACACTCACCATGTTCAAAATCCCTGATTCAAAAACACCCGCCGAATCCTAGATTCAGCGGGTAATTTTTTAAAATAAAGTGCTGTTTTACTCGAGAAACACTCCCCCCTCTTGCCAAAGTCAGTAGGCCTTGGTACATTGTTCGTGTATGCGAACTTTACCTCCAAGCAAAGCTCGTATCTCTCCTGCTCGCGAAGACTACATTCGAGCAATTTATTTATTGCAGGAGAAAGGCGAAGAACCGGGAATTATCCAAATTGCCAAACGACTCAATCTGAGTAAATCGACGGTGTCAGAACGGATAAAAGAGTTGACGGAAGACGGTCTAACAATTTCCAAGCCCTACTCCACCATTTCGCTCACACCACAAGGGGCAGCTCTAGGAAAAAAGATGACCTACAAACACCGTCTGATTGAGGTGTTCCTCCATCAAACACTGAAGCTTCCCAAAGACAAAATCCATCAAGAAGCCGAGCGACTTGAACACGCGTTTAGCGACGAAGCAATCAAGCTCTTGGATTCATTTTTAAAACACCCCACCCACGACCCGCACGGATCACCACTGCCTAAACGACTGTAAAGCCGCGACTCTCACTTAATAAAAACTTTATAAAAAATAAAATATGACACACACAAATTTATTACAGGCTTTAGGCTGGAAGAAAGGTCTTGGACCAGAAGATGAACTCTTTGGGCAAAAAAGCTTACCTGAAGTACATAAATCAATCCCCATTCCGGCTCATTTTTCACCGTGGCGAAAAATGCTAGTCTTTGCTGGGCCAGGATTTCTCGTAGCTGTGGGGTACATGGATCCGGGCAACTGGGCGACCGACCTCGCTGGTGGTGCCAAATTTGGATACACTCTCTTGACAGTGATTCTTATCTCGAACTTCTTTGCGATGCTCTTGCAACATCTCGCACTCAAGCTCGGTATCGTGACAGGGCGAGATCTTGCACAAATGTGTCGCGAAAACTTCTCAAAACCAACTGCTATTTTCCTTTGGTTAATGGCTGAAGTGATGATTATTGCCTGCGACTTGGCTGAGCTTCTTGGTTCGGCGGTAGCGCTCTATCTCTTGTTTAACATCCCGATTATATACGGCGTACTCATTACTGCATTTGATGTCCTCATCATTCTGGTCTTACAAAACAAAGGGTTTCGTTACCTCGAAGCGTTTATCATTACGCTCATTGCAACGATCGCAGTAATCTTCTTAGGTGAGATTATCATTTCTTCTCCAGCCCTTGGCCCTGTGCTCGCTGGATTCATCCCGACCACTCAGATAGTCTTTAATCCTGAAATGCTCTATATCGCGATCGGTATCCTTGGTGCGACAGTGATGCCACACAACCTGTACCTGCACTCAGCGATTGTGCAAACTCGAAATTACGAAGAAACCCCAAAGGGAAAGAAGGAAGCAATTAAGTTTGCCACTATCGACTCTACCTTTGCACTCTCTTTGGCTTTATTTGTGAATGCAGCTATCCTTATTGTTGCCGCCGCTACTTTCCACTTTAGTGGGTACCAAGAAGTAGCTGACATTGAAGAAGCGTACAAACTTCTCTCACCTCTGCTTGGGGTAAGCTTTGCGAGCATCTTATTTGCGGTCGCGCTTCTTGCCTCCGGACAAAACTCTACCATCACCGGTACACTCGCTGGACAGATAATCATGGAGGGCTTTATCAACCTCAAGATAAAGCCGTGGCTCCGTCGCATGATTACCCGTCTTATCGCTATCGTGCCAGCAGTCTTCTTTATCGGTATCTATGGTTCAAGCAGCGTCACCGATCTTCTTATCTTCAGTCAGGTTGTTTTGAGTCTTCAACTATCATTTGCGGTATTCCCTCTCCTTTACTTCACTGGAAATAAAAAGATTATGGGAGAATTCGCTAACTCAAAAATTCTTAGTGTCCTAGCGTGGATAATTGGAATCATTATAGCCGCCCTTAACCTATGGCTTCTATCCAATATTTTCTTCTCTTAAAATAACAAGGGTAGTAATTAAAAACAGTCGCACATTCGTGCGACTGTTTTTGTTTCTATTAAGTAGAGGGTCTATTTCTTTATTTTTATCACACTCGCCACTGCTTTCACGAGACCGGGTGTCATCACGGGTGGAATGACAGTATCAGCGGTAGGCTTCTTCACCAGCGAAGCAATCTTTTTGGCGGCGGAGAGCTTCATGTCGTCAGTAATTGCGTTTACATTATTATCGAGCGCTCCGCGGAAGATACCTGGGAACGCGAGAGAGTTGTTTATTTGATTAGGGAAATCAGAGCGACCAGTTGCGACAACGGTAGCACCGGCACGCTTGGCGTCTTCGGGCATAATCTCTGGAATCGGGTTCGCGAGAGCAAAGACAATCGCGTCTTTCGCCATAGCTTCTATATGTACCTGAGCAATAGTGCCTGGGCCAGACACTCCAATAATCACGTCCGCTCCTTCGACAATCTTCATCACGTCACCTTGAAGTTTGCGGGGATTAGTCATTTGCGCAAGTTCACGCTTGTAGCCTTCAAGGGCAGGGCGACCGACGTAAAGAGCTCCCTTAGTGTCAGTCACCGTCACGTCCAAAATTCCCGCTTTCAAAAGAAGTAACGTGATTGCTCTTCCGGCCGCACCTGCGCCGACCACTACTACTTTCAACGCCTCAAATTTTTTCTTCACCACCTTCGACGCATTAATGAGTCCTGCCAATACCACTATAGCCGTGCCATGTTGATCATCATGCATGACGGGAATGTTCAGTTCTGCCTTGAGACGATTTTCGATATAAAAACAATTCGGAGCGGCAATATCTTCAAGATTAATTCCGCCGAAACCAGGCGCAATCGCTTTCACCACACGGATAATTTCTTCTGGGTCTTGCGTATCAAGCACAATCGGAAACGCGTCGACATTCGCCATTTCCTTAAAAATCGCGCACTTGCCTTCCATCACCGGCAGCGCGCCGTATGGACCGAGGTTCCCCAGACCCAGCACCGCCGAACCATCGCTGATGACCGCGACCACGTTGCGCTTGATGGTGTACTCGCGCGCATCTTGCGGCCGCTTCGCAAGATGAAGCGACACCGCGCCGACACCAGGCGTGTACATGGTACTCCAGTCATCACGGGTCTTGAGTGGACCTTTACTCACCACCTCCAACTTCCCTTTCAACTTCTTATGAAGTTCCAACGCCATTTTGTTATAGTCGGGGCGAGACGCTTCTTTTTTAATATCTTTTTTTGGAGTTGATTTTGGTGATGGCATGGCAATTTTAGTAATTAGAGACATAGTATATAACTCTCTATGCGAAACACAAAAAAACACCGAACTATCCGTTCGGTGGTTTTGGTACCGCCAGTTAAAGCCTTGTTGTTAGTAGCAGACTTTGGTTACTTGGTCTGCATCCAATCTGTCCCTGTCTGACACTCCACCCACTCTCACCTGGAAAAGTCCGTCCAGATGAGCCAGTGCCTCGAGATCTTCAAACGGCACTACGTTCGCTTTAAAGTGAATATTGGGAACGTTGGTATGTTGAGCGACTTCAATAACGCCGCGCTCGCGCTCCGGCTCATAAAACAAAACTCGGCCGATAAAACATTCGCCGACATCGACAGCGCGCAAGGAGAGATTTTCCCCTTCTCTTTCAATTGTGTGCACAGTAGTCACTTTGTGTGGATGTGCTCCTGAAAATTTCTTGTAGTCAAAAGAAAGACGATCTCCTTGCCGAAGTTGTGAGAGAGGTAGGCCGAACTTATGCATCTCACTGGCATAGAGATACACTTTTTCAAGGTGATTCTTCAACCAGATTGTTACCCGAACACGCCCAACCGAATTAACCACGCCGGTAGCATGAAATATCTCACTTGATTTTGGCATTTAAAAAGACCTCCCGAATGAACTTTATTCTTTAAGACCATATCTTTTATTTAATTTTTGTCAATATTAAAAAAGCCACCATGTATCGTACACAGTGGTTTACGTGGGTGGTGGGCGCGCATGAAGCGCGCCCACCTATTTCCCTCTTAGCTACAACTAAGCAGATGCGAGCATCTTGCCGGCAGCAGTCAGCCGGTCCTTGCGCGACGGCGCCGGAGGCTTGACCGAAGCGGTCTTCGGCTTGGACTTCGGTACTGCCTTGGCGGCGACCTTCGCGATGACGAGCGGCTCGTATTCGGCCGGAGCCGAGGACGATCCCACCAGGCCGAGCTCGAGGGCTTCAGCGCGACGGAGAATTTCCGCTTTCGGCCTGCCGTTGTGCTCGACGACCCGGAACGGAAGCGTATCGCCCCCCACCGGATAGTCAGGATAGTCGTCTTCCGGCACATCCTTGATGTGCAAGAAGACTTCCGCAGCATTCGGGTCGGCCGGCGTGAGGAAGCCGAAGCCCTTCTTGTCGCTGAAGAAGCTCACCGTTCCGATGGTGACCGTGCCGACAGCGAGAGCCGGCTTGCCGTCGTCAGCGCGCTTCTTGGCGGCGGCCGAATCGCCCTTGTCCTTCTTCGCAGCGACCGCACGCGGCGCCTTGGAGGCATGGGGTTCCGTACCGGGGAGCGAGACGTTTTCGGCGCAGGGCCGGTCGTCCTTCTTGCTCTTGCCGACTTCGAAGGTGATCGCCGTGTCGGTGGCAGCATCGTGGGCAGTGTACCCGGCGCGTTCGAGCGCCGAGATGTGGATGAAAAGGTCGGGCTTGCCTTCACCGCAAGCGATGAAGCCGAAGCCTTTGCTGGCACTGAAGAACTTGATTTTTCCGTTTGCCACAGTCGTATTCCTTTGAAAACACACCGCCGTTTGCGATGCGGTAATATAATAGCATGTTTAAGTAGTATTGTCAACCTTTAACAAACTTTTGTTTCTGTGTCGTTTGCTACAATACTGTCATGCAACTGAGCGACTCTCTCTCTTCTCACTTCCGGATTGATACCATCCACCAAAAGGCGCTCAAGCGACTTGGTATCGAAACTGTGTCCGACCTCCTCTACCATCTCCCGGCTCGATATGAGGATATTACCGACGTGCAGTCAGTTGGTGGGCTCGTGAAAGGCCAAGACGCTATCGTGTACGGCCAACTCTCCGGACTCAAGACACGCAAAGCGTGGAAAAGTAAGATGGCGATTGCTGAAGGCTACGTCGAAGATGGTTCAGCCAAAATAAAAGTAATGTGGTTTAACCAACCGTACTTGGCCAAGATGTACACCAATGGTATCTACGTGAAGTTGGCGGGCAAAGTTGCAGGCACTGAAAAGGCACTCTATCTCTCCAATCCAGAAGTCGAACCACTCGACGCACTCCCTATCGACCGACATGATTCCATCTTTAAAGATACCGAAGGCTACGACGATACGCTCTATCCGGTGTACCGTGAGACTAAGGGTGTGACGAGTAAGTGGTTTTACCACACGGTACTGAAGTGCTTCGAAAAAGGAATTCTCGACAGTATTCACGATCCGATTCCAGCAGACATAATTAAGAAATATAACTTACCGGAATTAAAGACTGCTTTTATCTGGATTCACTCACCCAAGAAAGCTGAGCATGCGGCCAGCTCGCGCAAGCGTTTTGCCTTTGAAGAAGTTTTTTATATTCAAATCAAAAAGGCGCAGGAGCGTGCGGCGGTTAGTGCGGCGAGTACCTATACTTTCAATACATCGCCCGACCACGCGAAACAATTCATCGAACGCTTCCCTTTCCCACTGACAGCGGCGCAAGACAACGCCATCAAAACTATTCTCGGAGACTTCGCTGGCAACCACGCAATGTCGCGACTACTTGAAGGTGACGTGGGAAGTGGCAAGACGGCAGTGGCGGCGACTACCGCGTATGCTGTGGCGACTTCCCGCCCGCCAGAAGGACTCGGGAAAAAGCTTGAGTTTGGAAATCTTCAAGTGGCCTATATGGCGCCGACGGAAATTCTCGCGAAACAACACTTCGAAAGTTTCATCGAATACTTCAAGCACCTGCCGATTCAAATTGGTCTCATTACTGGCAGTGGATGCCAGAAGTTCCCTTCCAAATCCAATCCCGACAAACCGACGAATATTTCTAAAGCCCAACTCCTCAAATGGGTGCAAAATGGCGAAGTGCCGATTCTTATCGGTACGCACGCGCTCATCTATAAGAGTGTGGAATTCAAGCATCTCGCATACGTCATTATCGACGAGCAGCACCGCTTCGGCACCAACCAGCGCAAGAAGTTAGCGAAGAAAGACGCTCGCATGCCACACCTCCTATCGATGACGGCGACTCCAATTCCGAGAACGCTTGCTCTCACAATTTACGGAGACCTTGATATTTCGCTGCTTGATGAAATGCCGAAGGGTCGCAAGCCGGTGATAACCAAAATCGTCGCACCAGCGCAGGTGGATGATATGTATGAGCACGTACGCAGCGAACTCAAAGCTGGACGCCAAGCCTACGTTATTTGTCCTCGTATCGACGAGCCAGACCCAGACAAGCAAATGGCAGTGAATTCCAAAAGCGTAATGGTGGAAGCGGCACGTCTGAAGAAAGATATTTTTAAGACAAGCCGTATTGAGCCACTGCATGGCAAAATGACGCCAAAAGAAAAAGACGATGTAATGGTGCGTTTCAATAAACATGAGATAGATGTACTCGTGGCCACATCTGTAGTCGAAGTGGGAGTGAACGTACCAAATGCTACTAATATAATCATTGAAGGCGCCGAACGCTTTGGGCTCGCTCAACTCCACCAGCTGCGCGGTCGTGTTCTGCGCGGCACCCATCAGCCATACTGTTTTGTGGTGACGGAAAGTAAGAGTGAGAAAACCCGCGACCGACTAAAAGCCCTCGCCACAGCGAAGAACGGCTTTGAACTCGCCGAACACGACCTCACCTTCCGCGGCAGCGGAGAACTCTACGGTGCCAAGCAATCCGGCCTCTCTGACCTCGGTATGGAAGCCATCAAAAATCTCAAGTTAGTCGAGGCCGCAAGAACCGAAGCTAGACATCTGGTAGAAACAAACCCCGACCTCAGCAAAAACTTCCCTCTCATCCACGCCCGAGTAGAAAAAATCGGCGAAGCGCTTCACATGGAGTAAAAAGAGCATGCCTACGGCCTGTCTTTTTTTATTTTAAGCTCGCAATGAATTACTAAAGGTTTTGGCCGACGAGACTACCGCCGTTTGACTTACTCCTAGTCTGCTATATTCTAGGCCTCAGACAAGCACACATGAAGGACTTGCGATGAAAACCGTTCCACAACCTGTTACCGTAACAAGCAACGCCTTCCCTTTCATCGAAGTGAAGGGGAGTCGTTTGGGAGCAATCACAATAATCGAGTTCACGGATACTCGAGTTGGAGACAGCAAACTTTATCCGCGTACAGCCATACTGCTGCCTGAAGAACCGGAAATCTTGCTCAGATATGAGCAAGGTCAAGCCGCCTACGCTATCGGATTGCCTGACGGTGAGATCGAAATCGACGTGGCGTTTATGGTTTACCAGGGCAACCAACAATGCATGTATGCGCGAATTGTGTGCCGTTCACTAGACGGAACAATGGTGCAGTCCTGCATTCATGGACTCTGCGACATGTACTAACCAGCCCGTCGGCGCTCTCTTTTGGGCGCCTTTTTTATTGACAAGCGTACTGAGTGCGGTACCCTGTTGACGGAAAGACATCGAATCACTATCTAGAGGGAAAATGATGAACGATATTGAAATTTCAGCAGCACCCGGAACTGTAATTAAAGCGTTTCAACACCACGACAGTCCGGTTGAAGAAGTTGAGTTCAAAGCTCTTTACAAGGAAGGGTACTACGAAGTTATCGTCATTTGTGACGGTTCAAATCCCGACTTCCCAAAATCAATCTGGCGAATACTTCTGATCACCCCTATCGGCGACCACTTGAAAAAAGCCAAGAGCGAGAAGGAATACTCCGTCGTGCCGGTACCGGAGGATGCTGTCATCATCAAAATCGAGACCATCACCGGCGCCGTCACTGAAGGCGACGCGCGCTGGGAAGGGTCAATGATTACGATTGAAACCTACTCCGACTCACTCGGGAAACCTTCACTTTTTGTTCACTGTTCCCAAACAATGAACTCCCATTAAACAAAGGCGATGCAGCTGCAGCGCCTTTTTTGTATAAAAATAGCCGTAGCAAAAGATCGGCTATTTGAGGCTTCTTGGAAGATTCCGACCTTCCTAGTTATGGCAGTCGGGTTATTTCTGCTTAGCATCCCTTCTTTGGGGGACATCTAGATACCCTTCACCTCCGTTTCCTACGAGGACGACTCCATGGTCTGTTGCCGGTTTCTGTCGCACTTCATACGAACTCCTTCTAGTAAGGGAAAGAGTGGGAGGGAAAGCAATGTGAAAAGACCCTTACTACTTCTTTTATACCTCTAGTCTTAATAAAGGTAAAGATGCCCCCTGTGTTTGTCTCCCCACGCCAGGTGCGGTATAGTTTGAGGCACCAACAGGAGACATTCTCTAGTCCGCCTGTATCTAACGATGCAGGCGGCTCCTCGAGAAAACTACAAGAGCAAGCTCTTGTGCTTTGTCTCTCGTCACCGCCTGTAGCTCAGTTGGTAGAGCGCGGAGCTTACAAGTGAATGAGTGAGTGTGTGAGAAAGCTTGCTTTCACATGACCGAACGAATGAAACTTGTATCAATTAAATAGTTTGTCCGCCTGTAGCTCAGTTGGTAGAGCGCGGAGCTTATACCTCCGTGGTCCTTGGTTCGAGTCCAAGCGGGCGGACAAACTATTGAATTGATAGACCTCCGTGGTCCTTGGTTCGAGTCCAAGCGGGCGGACAACGTTAATAAAATCTTAAAACTGTGCTTCTGCACGGTTTTAACTACTTACAGTTTTTTAGTTGTCCGAGGCGCAGCATGTTTTTATTTCTA
>JAYVWI010000077.1:0-9085 GCA_043786195.1 Minisyncoccota bacterium | reverse complement strand
CAAAGTGTGAAGGTGTCAGGTGGGTGGTGCGATAAATCGCGGAAATGGGTGACTCGTGGGAGTCGGTGGTGGTCGTGCTTAGAGCTCGACCGAAGAACTGGTATCCAATCAAGTGACTGAATACCTACATAATACTCCTCCCCTATAACTTGTCAACACTTATACACAGCGGTGCTAGAATCATTCTATGCCCTTTCCAATTCTTTCTGTTTCAGCCAAGGAATTCCCTTATTTACTAAAGGAGATCCCTCAGCCTCCAAAGACTCTTAATTACCGCGGGACTCTTCCTCCGCCCTACATCCATCTCCTCTCAGTAGTTGGCTCACGAAAATACACTTCTTATGGCAAGCAAGTAGTGGAGGAACTAATTGGCGGTCTCAAGAATTATCCAGTCGGGATTGTGTCTGGCCTCGCACTTGGTATCGACTCTCTCGCTCATGAAGCAGCCCTCCGCAATAATATGTATACCCTCGCAATACCTGGTGGCGGACTCAGTGACACCGCCATTTATCCGTCGACGCACAAAAATCTCGCTCATCAGATTCTAGCTGCTGGTGGCGGGCTTCTCTCAGAATTTGAACCAGACTTCCAAGCTACTCCATGGTCATTCCCACAGCGCAATCGCCTTGTTGCTGGCATCAGTCGTGCCACACTTCTTATTGAAGCAGCTGAAATGTCCGGAACGCTTATCACTGCTCGCATGGCGACAGACTACAACCGTGAACTTCTTGTGGTGCCTGGAAGTATTTTTTCTAAGACTTCGGCTGGAGTACATCAATTTCTCAAGCTTGGCGCCACTCCTGTCACCTGCGCGGAAGATATTTTGGTAGTGTTGGGGATAGCGGAGCAAAGCGTGAGCGAGGCGAAGCCTCGCCCACAGCTTTCCCTCAACCAAGAAGCCGTCCTCACCCTCCTTTCTGAACCCCGCCATCGCGACGAACTCATCCGCGTACTTAATATGAGTACGTCTGAAGCGACCCAATTACTCATGACGATGGAGCTTTCTGGACACATTGCAGCACACGACAATATCTACCGTCCCCTCATTTAATTTGACACAGACCTAAAAGACTAGTATTTGTTATGACAATCTGTTCCAGGAATTTGCCCTAGGTCGGGGGCAAATTCGGAACTAAATTCAGAATAATCGTTACACTCATTTCTTCATTTAATATGACCAAAAAAACATTAGTCATCGTGGAGTCGCCGGCCAAGGCGAAAACCATTGAGAAATACTTGGGCGAGGGCTATACCGTGCTTTCATCTATCGGGCATGTTCGTGACCTTCCTAAGAGCAATAATGACGCCGTCGATATCGCCGGTGGCTTCATTCCTCGCTACATTATCTCACCAGGCAAGGAGCGAGTTATTTCTGGACTCCAGGCTGCCGCCAAGAAAGCTGACGAGGTCCTGCTAGCATCCGACCCCGACCGCGAAGGAGAAGCGATTGCTTGGCACGTGGCTGAGCTGGTTAAAGACGTCAATCCAAATCTCAAACGAGTAGCCTTTAACGAAATCACCAAGGACGCGGTACTGGAGGCTATCTCTCGACCTCGTGACCTCGACCTCAATCTAAAGGAAGCTCAAGAAGCACGACGAGTCCTTGATCGTCTTGTCGGCTACGATCTCTCTGGTCTGATCTGGAAAAAAGTCCGCTACGGTCTTTCGGCTGGTCGAGTACAATCCCCTGCTCTTCGTATCGTAATGGAACGTGAACGCGAAATCCGTGCCTTTATTCCCGAAGACTACTTTGTACTCACTGCGAATTTGAAAAAGGACAAAACCAACATTCCGTTTGGCTGCACCATCGAGCCGCGCGAAGAAAAAGAAGCAACGCGAATTAAAAAAGTTGGCGAAACACACGACTGGACAGTCGTGGATGTAAAAGAAACTGAAGCGAAGCGCGTCCCACGTCCGCCGTTTACTACTTCGACTCTGCAGCAAGTTGCTTCGACTCGACTTGGTTTTTCTCCATCTCGCACCATGGGTGCAGCCCAGAAGCTCTACGAAGCCGGCCATATCAGCTACATGCGTACAGATAGTACAAACATGAGCGTCCAAGCCCAAAAGCAAATTCTCGCCCTCGTCGCCAAAGACTTTGGCAAAAACTACGTCGAAGCCCGCACCTATAAGACCAAGAGTAAGTCTGCCCAAGAAGCTCATGAAGCGATCCGTCCTTCCAATTTTAAAAAGCATTCTGTTGGTGGTACCGGCGACCAACAAGCGCTCTACGAACTCATTTGGCAACGCGCCGTCGCTTCGCAAATGGCTGACGCTATGACGAAGCGCACAAAGATTCTGGCAAATGTAACTGGCAGCAAGGAAGTTATTCCTGACTTCGCAGTCAATGGTTCTCGAGTAGTGTTCGACGGTTGGCTTGCCGCTGACCCCCGTGCGCGCGGCGAAGATGTCGAGGTACCAAAGATTGCTAAGGGTGATACTCTCACCTGCAAGAATGTCGACATCGAAGCAAAGCAAACTCAGCCACCTAGCCGCTACTCAGAAGCCGGACTCATCAAGGAACTCGAAAAACGCGGTATTGGTCGTCCGTCTACTTTCGCGTCTATTATTAAGACTATTACAGACCGCGGGTACGTAATAAAAGAAGGCCGCACTTTGATGCCAACTGATACCGGTGATGTTGTTTCAACTTTCCTTGAGACACACTTCGCCGACTATATCGGCGACGATTTCACGAGTGACATGGAAGACCAACTCGACGACATCGCCGGAGGTCAGCGTTCATACAAAAAAACTCTCAGTGATTTCTACACCCCTTTCCATAAAGCCGTCGAAGCCAAGGAAGATATTGAAAAACTGACTAACCTCGGTGTTGGACCAAAAGAATTCCCTTGTCCAGTGTGCGACAGCGGCATGGTGCGGAAACTCGGGCGCAACGGCACGTTCCTGTCTTGTGATCGCTTCCCTGACTGCGATGGAGCCCGACTTATCGATGGTTCTCTGGTAAAGAACGAAGATCCTATTGGCCAACACCCAGACAGTGGTGATGATATTTTTGTGCTTAACGGCCGCTTTGGACCTTATGTACAACTTGGTACCACTCCAGAAAAAGTAAAAGGTAAGAAAGCCGTGCCACCACGCCGTACCGGCCTGCCTGACGGAGTAAAGCCAGAAGACGTCACTCTAGAACTAGCAGTGAAACTCCTTGCCCTTCCCCGCGAACTCGGCGAACATCCCGAGACCGGCGAACCAGTCTTGGCAAACACTGGAAAGTTTGGTCCATACATCGCCCACGCTGGTGATTTCCGTTCACTAAAGGGAGCTGACAATCCTTACGACGTGACCTACGAACGCGCCATGGAAATACTGAGTGAACCAAAATCCATGCGTAAGGGAGAAAAACTCTGCAAGGAACTCGGCGTAAATCCAAAGACCAAAAAGCTTGTGAACGTCTTTGAATCAAAATCCGGCCGTTACCTAAAGAAAGGCTTCAAACGAATCGGTATCCCCGACAATATTAAAACCGAAGACATCACCCTAGAGCTCGCTGTAGAACTTTTGGGCGGAAAATAAAAACGAATAAACGAGCGTAGCGACTATTATGAATTTTGTTGCTAGAAAATAGTGAGCTTGCGAACATATTTTCTGTATGCAAAGCTCCGAATTTACGGCTTTATCCCGCCGCAAATTCCTGGAACACAAAGTATAAAACTTATACAAAATCTAAAGAAAACCCGACATGCAATGCACGTCGAGTTTTTGTTTGAGGTCTTATTTTATATGCCTCATACGCTGGACGTTCAAGCGCTCACAATCTCGATGGCATCGCGGAGCTGGGTATCGTCGCCATGGTCGACGAACACCAAGTGGTCGTCATCGCGAGGGTAGATGAGGAGCCCAGTATTGGTATCACCAAGAAGATACGGCATTCCTGGGGCTGACACATAACGAGCCCCTTCCACGCCAGGCCGAGCCGATTGCTCTTGCTGGTTGATATGGGGAAAACGATTCGATTTGTTATTGGACATTGAACTCTCCATGAAGAACGAAAACTTCTCACCGAAATGAGTTTCGCAATATACTCCAAAGCTACTCATGTAGCAAACCAACTTATAAACTTGTCACATCAACAATAAATCTCTACAATGAAATTTATGGTTATTGGAGCGGATAAAATTATTGGTCAAATACGACACCTGACTGAGGCTGACAAGCAGCTGATTGAGAGTGCGTATGTTTTTGCTGAAAAGGCACACGAAGGGCATACTCGCTATTCTGGCGAACCATACATGACCCACGTCGCGGCCGTAGGCTTCAAACTCGCCGCCATGGGCATGCAACCACAGACCATCGCTGCTGGTCTCCTTCATGACACGGTCGAAGACACGACAGTTACTACCAACGACATAAAGGAAGCGTTCGGTGAAGAAATTCTCTTCTTAGTTGACGGCGTCACAAAGCTCAGCTCCGTCCGCTACCACGGCACCGACCGTCACAATGAAAGTCTACGCAAGCTCTTTGTAGCCATCAGTCAGGACATTCGCGTCCTTATCATCAAGCTGGCCGACCGCCTCCACAATCTCGAAACACTTCATCATATTCCCGCCGAAAAACAGCTTCGAATCGCACGCGAAACACTGGAAATTTATGTCCCAGTCGCTCACCGGCTCGGGATGGGTAAAATCCGCAAAGAACTCGAAGATCTGGCCTTTCCTTATGTCTACCCTGAAGAAGCCAATCATGTCCGCGAAGTACTCAAGTCACGCGCAGGAAAAACTGAAGAGATTCTTGAGCGCGAGCGAAAGATTCTCCAGAAGCGACTAGTGGACTCCAAACTCATTAACTTCAGTACGTCTTACCGAGTAAAGGGTCTCTACAGCCTCTACCATAAGCTTAAGCGCAAAGAATGGGAGATTACCTCTGTTTACGACCTTTTAGCCATGCGTATCGTCGTAGAGAACGTTGAGGACTGTTACCGTGTGCTTGGTATCATCCACGAGCTGTGGCGACCATTGCCAAAACGAGTGAAGGACTATATTGCTTTCCCAAAACCAAACGGCTATCAATCGCTCCACACCACCGTCACTACCGGACATGGTGTTATTATGGAAATCCAAATCCGTACCAAGCGCATGCACCAAGAATCAGAGTTCGGTGTTGCGTCACATATTTTATATAAACAACCGGATGTAGCGGATAAGGTGGAGAGGCCTTCAATGTTTTCCTCTCTCATTCCGTCACTCTTTCGACCATTTAAAGCCCGGGGGACTGCCAATGGCCAGATTGATATCGTAAAAGCTGAACCACACCACCAAAAAATCCCCCGCTGGATTTCTCAAATCGGCCAAGTCTACACCGAGACTACTCACTCCACAAAAAACTTTGTGGAAGATATGCATTCAGACTTTTTCTCCAACCGAATCTTCGTCTTTACACCAATTGGTGACGTCGTCGATCTTCCGGTCGGCGCCACTCCTATAGACTTCGCCTACGCCATTCACTCCGAGGTCGGAGACCATACGGCATCAGCCAAGATTAATAAAAAAATGGTATCGCTTGATACTGAACTAAAAAACGGAGACATAGTCGAAATCGAGACTCGTAAATCTGCCAAGCCGTCACCAAAGTGGATGAACTTTACCAAAACCTCCCTAGCTCGCCGACGTATCCGCAGTGCGCTCGAGGAAACTACACTGTAAAATTACTCATTGAGTAGAGTTCACTATCGTCTTCCTCTGGCTCAATAGGTGTATCTTCAGCAATCTCATCTGACACCTCTGGGATAAAGAGGGCTTCAGGCAGCGTCATGTCAGGATAGATCTGAAATACTCCGACTGGCTGATTCTCCGTTACTTGCAATGGCGTAGCAGCGCTAAGAGCAGCTGCTTCAGCTGGTGTTGTCATGCTCACCTGAGCATTTTGGTATTCTTGCTTGATACGAGTAAGGAGAAGTTCGAGATCGTCAGTTGAGAAATAGTCGATAGTGAGCTTGCCACCAAAGTCAGTCTTTTGAATCTGTACTCGCGTACCCAAAGTTTCGGTGAATTGCTTCTCAATTTCAATCAAGTGCATGTCAAAGTCATCTGGATTTCGCTTGCGGATCTTGTCAGTTGCAATCTTGCGTGCGATGCGTTCCACTTCACGGACAGAAAGTTTCTTGAGGAGAATCTCCTGGAAGACCACTTCCTGCTCCTCTTTACGGTCATTAAGCATCAAGAGTGTTCGAGCATGACCTTCAGACAATTTCGCCATACGTAGTGCATCGAGCATATGAGACGGCAGGCCGAGCAGACGAATTGAGTTGGAGACGTACTCCCGACTACGACCCATTTTCTTAGCCACTTGCACATGTGAAAGTCCGAAGGTCTCAGACAACTGCTGGAATGCGAGGGCGCGGTCGACAGCATTGAGGTCTTCACGCTGAAGGTTTTCGATAATCGCGAGTTCTAACTTCTCTTGTTCACTTTGTTCTCCCTCACGAATAATCACCGGCACCTGAGAAACACCAGCCAGCCGACTGGCGCGCAAACGACGCTCACCAGCTATGAGCTCGTATTCTGAGTAAAAGGTACCGTCCTCACGCTGAATCTCTTTACGAGTGACAGTCAGTGGCTGCAACACACCGTACATACGAATAGAGTCTGCTAGTTCTTGCAGTTTATTTTGATCAAACTCGCGACGGGGCTGGAACGGATTAGGAACCACCTTCTCGACTTCTACCCAATAGATTGAATCTCCTTGAAATGCCATATAACGAAAAAATACCAAGCCCTTACCTCCAAAACGGGTAACTACGTGCTCTTGCCATCATTTTAGCACACCACCAATTCCCCCGCCCTGTTTATAACTTTCAAGTTTTCTGATAGACTCTTGACCATTGCCGGAGTGGTGGAATGGTATACACGTGCGACTCAAAATCGCATGCCGCAAGGCTTATGGGTTCGAGTCCCATCTCCGGCACAAAGCAAAAGCTGATGATTCAAGATCATCAGCTTTTTCTTTTGAGTTTATTTGATACACTCATAGAGATATGTCAAAACCTAAAGTCATCGCTATTGTTGGTCCCACCGCATCAGGGAAAACGGCACTCTCAATTGCCATGGCAAAAAAATTTGCTGGTGAGGTAGTGTCGGCTGATTCACGTCAGGTGTACATCGGTATGGATATTGGCACTGGCAAAGTGACGCGAGAAGAAATGGACGGCGTACCGCATCATCTCATCGACATTGCCGACCCGGTGACGGTCTACACTGGTGCCGATTTTGCACGTGACGCCGGACAAGCAATTGAAAGTATTATTGCTCGTGGACACTGTCCGATTGTTACCGGCGGAACCTTCTTTTATATCGACCTTTTACGTGGGAAAATGCAGCCAGCTCCAGTAGAACCAAACGAGGACTTTCGTAACTCTTTGGCTCACTTCAAAGACGACGAGCTTTTTGCGCAACTACAAGAAAAGGATACGAAGCGCTCAGAAAATATCGACCCTTTCAATCGCCGGCGCTTAGTACGTGCGCTTGAAGTCATTGAGGCTCTTGGTAGTGTTCCCGAAAAAAAAGCAGTTGAATCCCCCTATGAATGGCTCATAATCGGCGTAGAAACCACCAAAGATCCATTGCATGACAAAATCCACGAACGCCTTTTGTCACGACTTGAAACAGGCATGATTCAAGAAGTGGAAAATCTTCATACTCAAGGCGTGTCTTTCGAGCGCTTTGATGACCTTGGTCTCGAATATCGTTATATTGGTCAACACCTACAAAAAAAACTCACCTATGACGAGATGGTGCTTGAATTAGAGACAAAAATTCGTCAGTATGCCAAACGTCAAATGACCTGGCTAAAGCGAGACTCTGAGATTGAGTGGTTTTCATCCGACAGTAAAGAAGCCATCTTCAGTCGCATTGAGGACTTTCTCCACGGAGAATAAAGTTGACCTGAAGTCCCCTTTCGCTTACTATGAGCCACACTTTCCCTCACCCCGAGCGGAAATTAACGAAACGAAATTAAGTAATGGGCCTATAGTTCAGTGGTAAGAAAATATAAAATTTTCTTTCTTTCTGCGCTCACTCGGAAATGTAAGCAAGCTTCAACTTCTCTCGCTTCGCTTGAAAGTAGCCTGCCGGTTTCCAAAACCGTTGACCGAAGAGACGAAATAAAATCTAGTTAAGGGCCTATAGTTCAGTGGTAGAATGCCGGTTTCCAAAACCGTTGACCGAGGTTCGAATCCTCGTGGGCCCGCAGCAGTAAACCAAAAAGCATCTAAATAAATATTTAGATGCTTTTTGGTTTAGCACGTGAACTACTTCACGTTCGGCTGCTGCGGGAGGCGGAGCGTTATGAAAAGCTCCTTCCAAGAGCTGTGAATAGCGAGCCGGGGTCGAGAACACTTAGTAGATTTGGAACGTAGTGAACAAATATACTTAGTGATTCGTGACCGCTGAATCAAAACACCTCATAAGCACTACAGTACGGGAGATTTCTCTAGTAAGGAATACTGCAACGCTTAGCAGTTGTAGTCCAAGGTTGAAATCCTCTTTGATCAAAAAGTTTCTTGGCGACGGTGAAATTTGTAGTGGGGTCTGTCGCAGCCTTCATACAAGTGTTATACATTGCTTCATTAGTAATTTCGCACGTCCAGCCAGTATGGATAGTAACCCCGTTTCTCACGATATCAAGCGATTTTATTGGGTTACCTTGTGGTGAGCTTCCGTTACGATTATATAGTTGTGACAGCTTGCAACCAGGAATCTTATCTCCATTTGCAAGTATGTTGATTTGAAAGAAACCACCGGAAAAAGATTTTGAGCCGGAGCAATTTCCGTCAGTACCACAACACCTGTCGGTTTTTGAAAGAACTGATTTTCCTCCTGATTCCATATTACAAATTTGTGATGCCTGATTTGCTCTAGCTCCGAAATAGGGGGCGAGTTTTGAAGGATGACAAGGATTATTGACATCAGTAACAACGGAACAAGAGCCTCCTCCTGCCCCACCTCCTTCATACGGCGGCGTATAGGGATTGTACTCCGCATCCCCCTCAAAATAATTCTTCGCAGAACCAGGCGTAGCCTGTGCCGCAGCATCACACTTCACACTTGCCCAAGGGCCGTAGTCCGCGATT
>JAYVWI010000076.1:0-6985 GCA_043786195.1 Minisyncoccota bacterium | reverse complement strand
CGGTACTAAGCTTGATGTCACGGGTTCCCGTAACGTCGCGGAGAATAGTTTCCGATTTACTCACAGCGCTAGCGAGCTCATTAAGATTGTCGCCCTTGAATTTAATCTGCACCGGAGCACCGCTAGAAGGACCTTTGGCCTGTTCTTGAATGGTGATAGTAGCATCCTTGACTAAAGAAAGGGTACTGCGGAGTACAGTTGAAAGTTCTTCACTCGTTTTCTTACGATCTTCTTTCAATTTAATCGTAACATTCGCAAAACGTCCACCACTATCAGAGCTGCCCGTAAAAGAAGAGCCTTGTCCTGCTGTTGCAGAGAATGATTCAATGTAGTCCTGGTCGTAGAGAATTTCTTCGACTTGCCGGAGTGCGAGGTCAGTCTGTTGTACAGGGGTTCCTTGTTTTGTTTCAACGCTCACGTACACATATTCCACATTTTCAGGTGGGAAAAAGATAGTCTTCAAAAGACCTGATATAGGCAGGGTGAGCGAAAGTACAAACGCAATGAAAAGTGTCCAGAGGAAAATTCGTTGCTTCTTAGTGTTACCGAGGAACGAAATCAATTTCGCCTTATACCATTCCTGCGCTTTGTGATTGTATTCTTCTTGAATCTCCTCAAAACGACTGCCATGAGTGGCGTCTTTTTTTGTAAGGATAATTGCCAAGAGTGGAACAAACCCGAGCGCCACAAAAATGGACGCAAAGAGTACGAATATAATAGTAAAGGGAATCGAAGAGATGAATTGCCCCATCACACCAGAAAGGAAGAAGAGGGGAGCAAATACGGCAATTGTTACCATTGTCCCAGCTATGAGTGGCCAGGCATATTCTTTAATAGCTTGTGCTGCTGCCATATCAGGATTTCCATACTTGCGCACACGAGTATGGATCGCTTCTGTCACCACAATGCCAGAGTCCACCAAAATCCCCACCGCCAGAATAAGAGCAAAAAGACTGATGAAGTTGATAGTGTTTCCAGAAAGATAGAGCCCAATAAACGCAATAACGAACGAAAGCGGAATCGAAAGTGCTGCTACCAATGACTCACGCCAACCAAGAGTAAGAAGAAGACAAATAACCACAAGGAGAACTGTTTCTGAGCCGGCAGTAATGAGATCACTCAAGTCCTTGGTCACTTGCGCACCACCATCAAAGATATAGAGCACTTGTGACCCAGCCAAAAGTCCGCCGTCTTTTTTGAGTTCATCCACCTTTGCGTGTACGCCGGCAGACATCGCAGTAACATCGTAGCCAGATTTTTTATATACAGAAACAGACAACGCCTTTTCTGATGGTGCGCCGTCAACTGATACTCGTGAAATAGACTTTTCCGCCGCAACACCGTCAACAACAGTCGCAATATCACCAATAAAAACAGGGAAGCCGTCCTTTGAAGTAACCGGTACTTTGCGAATCGAATCAATTGAGTCAATTTTTCCTTCATAACGAATCGCATATTCAACGCCGTCGGTGCGAATAGTTCCAATTGGAAGTGATAGGTTGGCAGCTGAAAGAGCACCGACCACATCACCGATAGAGAGTCCGTAGGTACTGAGTGAAGCGCTGTCGATAGTCACCTGTACTTGTCGGTCACGAATACCACTGATTTGCACCTTAGAGACTCCTGGGACTTTTTCAAATTCGTCACTAAGGTCTTGAGATAACTTTGTAAAAGAAACCGGGTCAAGATCTGAAGAAATAGAAATCACGTGCACTGGTTGGTCTGCAAAGTTTACTTCGTTTACTATCGGATCTTTGGCGTCAGTAGGCAACTCTTGCTTTCCGATATCGACAGCATTTTTTACTTTTTGAATGGATTTATCAACATCAGCACTAGCGTTAAACTCAGCCGTAATAACCGACACACCGTCGCGTGAAGTAGAAGTGATTTTCTTTACACCATCGATACTTTCAAGACTGCTTTCAAGTTTGTTTGTGACAAGTTCCTCCATGTCTGCAGCCGAAGCACCTGGGTATATTGTCGTCACAATCCCAATTGGAATAATAACTTCCGGAGCCGACTCTTTTGGAATCAAATACACCGAATAAAAACCGGCACCTATCAAAGCCACCATCAAAAGCCAGGTAAACTGACGTTTCTTCAAGAAGAATAACCAAAGACCGTGCATACTATTTTGCGAGAGTTACTAATTGTCCATCCTTGAGTCCACGAGCGTCAGTGACAATCCGAGATTCCTTAGTGATGCCAGTGAGAATTTCGACGTTGTCACCAAAGAGTTGACCTTGAGTGACTGGTACTGCCTTCAGTTTGTTGTCAGCCTCAAGAGTGAAAACGAAGCTGCCGTCACTAGTAATCTTAAGCGCGCCGAGTGGAATCAGAATTTTATCTGTCTGCTCTGTTGTAGAAATTTGTGCAAAAGTTACTTTCACTGTTGCACCATTAGTGAGTGTACTGTCAGGGTTTACACCGACAACAATCGCAATCTTGCCGTTACTAGGATCAAGTGCTGCAGCCTTAGCAGTAATCACACCCGCTGAAGTCCCTTCAATTGTGACTGCGTCGCCGACATTAAGATTTGCACTGTCCGCTTCATTAACAAAGGTTTTTATCTGGAGACCTCCGTTATTGGCTACAATCGCAGCTGCTTTGCCCGGAGTAGCGTAATCACCAGACTTGAGATAAAAGGCATTCACCACACCGCTAATCGGCGTACGTACAACTGTTTTTTGAAAGTTGGCTTGCGCTGCTTGCAATGAGCCTAGAGCGATTTTGACTTGCGCTCCAGAAGCCGACACTTGTCCGCCCGAAGCCGCTAGCTCCGCTCGCTTCACGCCGTCTTTAGCTGCTTCGAGTGAAGCGAGCGAAGCATCAATAGCTGAGCGAGTACCAATAAGAGAGGCTCGGAGGTTGATGAATGTGACACTGTCAGCTTTTAGTTCGGCATCAGTGTAACCACCAACATTGCCTGTCTGATTAAATATTGCGATAAACGCATCCACCATGCCAATAGTGCGCTCTACTTGTGAGCGAGAATATTTGAGTTCTGACTCTAGGTCACTGTTGGTTGTGAGTGTAGTTGATTTTGCTTGCCACGCTGGAAGAATTTGTTGAAATGCGACACGATCACTACGAAGACTCTCTGAGTAACCCAGTGCATCAATTTTGATTCCCAATATTGGACCGGTCGGAGAGCCGAAAAATTGATCAATATTATTAAGAAGAATACCGTTGACAGAGTTGAAGGCTGAGTTGTACGTACTCACTGCGCCATTTTGTGCCGCCACTAGTCGGGTCGACGCCTCACTAACACCAACACCAGACTGTGCCGCACCAGCCAAAGCTGCCTCATAAGCACCTTGCGCTTGCACTAGAGCAGCTCGCTGCGAATTACTTTCAATCGTCGCTAGAACCATTCCCGCTGATACCTTATCACCAACCTTAACTGATACCGAAGTAATTCGGCCTCCGGCTTCGGTTTGGAGGTTTGCCTCAGAAACAGCTTCTACCTTACCAATAGTATCAAAGCGAGCATCTGCAGCTAATTCTGCTACTGACAAGACTGTTACTTGAGGTAGTGAGGTGGCAGTTTCTTCAGCTGGAGATTTTGCGCCATAGAAGTAACTCCATAGAGCCCCGGAAATAAGTATCAAAGCAACGAGCACGATAGTGTGCTTGCGGCCATACTTAGTTTTAATATTAAAATAGGTCTTAAAATCTTTTAAGATAGCGAGGAATATATTCATACGTACAGATTAATGAGTTAGTATAGTACAACTTTTACTTCGTTTTGTCAAAGTTATAGCGTCACTCATTGCTACGCACAATAATTGTTGTTATTTCAGGCTTTCTGGTACAATATCGCGCATGTTTGGAAAATTTAAGAACTTTGCTATCAAGAAGATGCTCGATACGCAAATGAAGGACGTTCCCGAAGATCAAAAGCGAATGATTATGGAAATGCTGGAAAAAGATCCAGTGCTCTTTGAGAAAATTGCCAAAGAAATTCAAGCGGAACTAAAGACGAACGGAAACAATCAAATGGCCGCTGCCACAAAAGTTCTGCCCAAGTATCAAGCGCAGATACTCACCATCATGAGCCCAGAAATGAAGGAGAAACTTATGAAGATGCAGGGCGGGGGAGCGACGGGACAATTTAATCCCAACGGAAGCATTCGACGCTAAATCTAATCAACAGGTGCAGGCACACGGTCTGCGCCTTTTTAGTTACAATAGGACAATATGAAACTTAAGAAAATCGTCATCGTTTGCGGCCATCCCGATGCCGACACATTTACTGGTACTCTTCTAGACCGCTACCAAGCTGGTGCAGTCGCAGAAGGACATGAAGTGCAACGCTTCAACCTCGGCGATATGAAGTTTGATCCTATCCTTCACAAGGGCTATAAAGAAATCCAACCACTTGAACCAGACCTAATAAAACTTCAGCAAGCTATTTTGGAATGCGAACACCTTGTAATCGCCTACCCAAACTGGTGGTGCACCATGCCTGCATTACTAAAAGGTCTTATCGACCGCTTTTGGTTGCCGGGCTTTGCGTTTAATTTCAACAAAGAAACAAAAAAAGTCGAGCAGCACCTCGCTGGCCGAACCGCGAGAGTATTTGTCCTGGCTGGTACACATAGCCCTTTTAAGACTTGGTGGCGCTTCGGCGACTACACCAACGAGATCCAATACGGGATACTCGAATTTGCTGGTATCAAGACAAACGTCAGCACCTACGGCCCATGTGAAAAAGTCGACGAAAAGAGACGTGAAAAATGGCTCTTAGAGGCAGAATCTCTCGGAAAGCACGCAAAATAAAGGACTTTCAATAAAACCGGCTTTGAGAGCCGGTTTTATTGACTTTTCTATATTTTGTGATACAATTTAATTATCACCAATTCGAATTTGGAGTTCCTGGTTATGAGTAACTTTGTTCAGAAAGCGAGCTCGCTCGTCGTCATCATCGCTGGCCTGCTCTCTGTTTCAGCAGCACCGGCAGAAGCACGGCCGCGCGACACGTCTGTTGTCGAAATGCAAGAAGGCATTCTCGACGCCGGAACGCAGCAGGCCATCCACTCAATCGAAGTGGCCCGCCGCATTTGTCTCGCTGCCGGCGGAACCTGGGATGCCAGTCGCGTGCGTACCCGGACACATTCCGAGACATCGTCTCGCGTGGAATATCGGGAACGTAACCGGTATCCTGGATACAACACGATCCATCTCGACCTCAACCGAGTAATTTTCGGTCAGCCGCGCTTGCCGCAAGACTATACCAACGAAGTTTCGGTTGAAGTCGACACGGACGACGCGTGCCGATGACAACATGGTGGATCGGCGCAGACGCGCCGATCCACACACCCCCTTAGTAGCATTTCCATGCTACTATTTTTGTATATGCATCGATCACTTGGCCGCGAAGTTTTTATTATTATGTTTAAAGCAACCGTCGTACTAGTGACTATTGTTGTGATTATTGTTGCTGTGGGGGCACTATATGACGTTAAATCGACAGTTGGGGACGGTACCTGCAATGTCGCGGTGCTTCCAATCGAAGGTACGATTCTTCCTTACATGGGAATTTCTGACGAGCCGCTTATCGTTACTCCTAGTATGATTAATAGTTTTATGGACTCAGTTGAAAAAGAAGACGGTATTGAAGCGGTGTTGGTTGAAATCAACTCTCCTGGTGGTACGCCAGTGGCAGCACAACGCATCGCTGAAAGGCTTCATAGCAGTACCTTACCTGTCGTCGGACTGATTGGTGACATGGGAGCGTCCGGTGGCTATATGATAGCGGCGGCAACTAATTATTTGATTGCATCACCAATGTCTGATGTTGGAAGTATTGGCGTCACTATGTCTTATGTCGAAAATTCAAAGCAAAACGAAGATAGTGGACTGACGTATGTACAGCTCACCACAGGAAAGTTCAAAGACTCCGGCACCCCCGAACGTGCCATCACCGACGAAGAGCGCGAAATGTTTCAAAAGGATCTCAACCTTGTCCATAACGAGTTTGTAAATATGGTGGCAACATATCGCAACAAACCTGTCGAAGATATTAAAAAATTGGCTGACGGCTCTAGTATGGTGGGAGTGCGTGCACTGGAAAACGGTCTGGTTGATAAGTTGGGTGGCCGAGCTGAAGCTAAAGAGGCTCTGGCAAAAATTCTTGGGAAAGACGTTTCTGATATTTCGTTCTGTGAATACCAAGCACCAATCATTTCATTCTAAGGTTTACTTGAAACTTTAGAAACTCGTGTTAGTCTTACGGCCATATGTCTTTGTCTGTCGGAATAGTTGGGCTTCCTAACGTTGGAAAATCAACCTTATTTACTGCTCTCACCAAAAATGAGGTGCTTATTGCCAACTATCCCTTCGCCACTATCGACCCAACTGTCGGTGTAGTGGCCGTGCCAGATGCTCGCCTCAAAACACTTTCAGCGGTTTCAGGTTCACAAAAAATCATCCCGGCGATTGTTGAATTCGTTGATATTGCGGGCCTTGTAAAGGGTGCTTCTGAAGGAGAAGGGTTGGGAAATAAATTCCTGGCGAATATCCGTGAGACCGACATGATTGCCGAAGTGGTTCGTATCTTTGAGGATAGTGATATTCATCACGTTTCTGGCAACATCGATCCTCTCGGAGATATCGAAGTTATTAACCTTGAACTTATTTTGGCTGATGCTGAAACAGTCGGAAAACGTATCGGTACACTTGAGCGTGATGTACGGGCTGGCAATAAGGAAGCAATTATACTTAAAGCCGTACTTGAACGAATGCTCCCACACCTCATTAGTGGTAACCTCGCAAATTCACTTGAAGTATCTGAAGATGAAAAAAAAGTTCTCAGTGGAATTCCTCTTCTCACACTTAAACCGTTTTTATATGTCTGCAACAAAAAGCAAGACGGGTACAATCTTGATGAACACAATGATGATCGTTGGCAAGAACTTTTGGAATTTTTTGAAAGCACTGGTTCTGAGTACGTAGTAGTTGACGCTGGCATGGAGCACGACCT
>JAYVWI010000075.1:0-4950 GCA_043786195.1 Minisyncoccota bacterium | reverse complement strand
TACCGCGCTAAGGAAGTTTTCCGCATTCTCACTCCAGGGTGAGCGCCAAAAACCCCTCGCAACGTATCCAAGTTGCTTAGAGAGTTATCGTCTGGAATTAAATTGTAAAAGCGTGCTGCACCACATACTTATGGTGCTGGAGGAACGTAACGGGTATATATTAGCATACTTGAAGTATTTGTCAACCCCTATCTAACCTTATTTTATAAGGCCTTTTTGTTATAATAACGACATGAATAAGCCTACCCACACTCCCCCGATTACTCGTGACGACTCTGGTGGCGGGCTTGACCGGACCTTGCGTCCGCAAACTTGGGAGGAATACGTGGGACAGAAGAAGATTAAGGAGAACCTTCGCATTCTTTTGACCGCAGCGCGCGAGCGCGGGCACGCGGCAGAACACATCCTTCTGTATGGCCCGCCAGGACTCGGAAAGACGACACTCGCCAATCTAGTAGCGAAGACGCTCGGCACCAATATGAAGGTGACTTCCGGTCCGGCTATCGAGCGGGTTGGTGACCTAGCAGCGATTCTCACGAATCTCTCACCTGGCGATGTTCTCTTCATCGATGAGATTCATCGTCTCTCCAAGAGCATTGAGGAAGTGCTCTATCCAGCCATGGAGTCAGGTGTGCTCGATATCATCATCGGCAAAGGTCCATCGGCTCGGACTGTCCAACTTGAACTTCCTCCTTTTACAATGGTCGCAGCCACCACCCGTATCTCGCTACTCTCTTCCCCACTACGCTCTCGCTTCTCTGGCGGAACCTTCCGTCTTGAGTTTTATGCTGACGAAGAAATCGCGAGTATTCTTGAGCGCTCAGCGTCACTCTTAGGTGTCGAGACTAATCGTGAGATTCTCGAGCGTATCGCTAGTCGCTGTCGCGCTACTCCTCGTACAGCCAACTACCTCCTCAAACGTTGCCGCGACCTAGCCCAGCTTGAAGGGGAGTCTTTAACCAACGACATCGTCGATAAAACATTCGCCTTACTAGAGATTGATAACCTCGGCCTCAGCTCCCCCGACCGCGCCGTCCTCGAAGCTATAATCCATAAGTTTAACGGTGGTCCCGTCGGCCTCAACACTATCGCCGCTGCGACAGGTGAAGAACCCTCCACCATCGAAGACGTCATCGAACCCTACCTTATCCGCCACGGCCTCCTAGAACGCACCCCCCGCGGCCGCACCGCCAGCCCAACCGCCTACGAGCATATTCAAAATCTATGATTAAAATAATTTATTTTGTTCACGGAACAACTACTGACAACGAAAACCACATCTCTTCTGGATGGTCTGATGTCGAACTATCTGAATTAGGAATTGATCAGTCGAAGCAGCTTGCTGAACTTACGAAAGATAAAAAATTTGATATGGTCTTTTGTTCAGACTTAAAAAGGGCTGTAGATTCTGCACAAATTACTTGGGGTGGCAAATATCCGATCATTCAAGATAGACGGCTTCGAGAATGCAACTATGGTGACTTTAACGCGAAAGCCTCTGACCTCGTTGAGCCATTACAAGAAAAATCAATCAATATCCCAATGCCAAACGGTGAAAGTTACGAGATGGTGAAAGAACGAATTTCCCAGTTTCTCACTGATATCAAGAAGGACTACGACGGAAAAACTATCGCTATAGTTGCCCACAAAGCACCGCAGTTAGCCCTCGACGTTCTACTTAAAAGAATGGGTTGGGAAGAGGCATTTAAAACGGACTGGCGTCTAACAAAATCCTGGAAGCCGGGTTGGGAATACGAGCTAAGCTAAATAACATTATGTCAGGACACAATAAATGGTCGAAGATTAAACATAAAAAAGGTGCTACTGATGGGCTGAGGAGTCGGGTGTTTTCTAAACACTCTATGTTTATTACGATGGAGGTGAAGAAGGCTGGCGGTGATGGTACTGCGGCTGGTGTGTTGGCGGCTGTTGAGCGAGCGAAGAAAGACTCAATGCCGAAGGATAATATCGACCGCGCAATTGCGAAAGGTTCTGGTGTTGGCGGAGCTGCACTTGAGGAAGTCATCTTCGAGGCGTTTGGTCCGGGTGGGGTCGGTATTATCATCACTGCCGTCACCGACAACAACAACCGCACCGCACCGGAAATAAAACATATATTTCACAAGGCTGGCCTTGCTCTTGGTGCTCCCGGCTCAGCCATGTGGGCGTTTGCCAAAACCGCTGACGGGTACGTGCCCCAAAACCAGCTTGAGCTCGGGGACAACGACGGCGAGAAACTTGCGAACCTCATCGAAGCTATCGAGGAACAAGATGATGTTCAAGAAATCTTCACCACTGCCGACTCTCACGAGGAGGAGGACACTATATGAGAGTAATTGCTCTTGATCCTGGTTATGACCGCCTTGGAGTAGCCGTCATGGAAAATGCCAACGGCGTGGAAACACTGCTTTACTCATGCTGCATCGAATCAAGCCGGGCCGATACCCTCCCCGACCGACTCCTCACTATCGGTACCGCCTTTGCTCTTCTTCTCGACGAATATAAACCTGACGCCATGGGTATTGAGACTCTCTTTTTTAATAAAAATGTAAAGACCGCTATCGGTGTCGCACAGGCGCGCGGCACACTTCTCTATCTTGCCAAACAAGCCGGCTGTGCTGTCTACGAGTTTTCTCCGCAGCAAATAAAGGTGGCGGTAACTGGTCACGGAAACAGTGATAAGAAGTCAGTAATTGACATGGTCATGCGTTTAGTGAAAAACGCGCCGCTAAAAGGCCTTGACGACGAGTACGATGCAATTGCTGTTGGTGTAACAACTCTTGCAACGTACGGCCGACTCCGGTAAAATCCCCACTTGAAAGCCGCTCCACTATTGAAAGAGTCGCGTTTCTTTGTTACAAAAAGGCAGTAATCCAAAAGTTATGATTTACATCAACGGCGAAGAAGATACGAGTGAAGAAGAGGAAATTGATGATGATGCGGTCTCTCTTGACGATGACCTGCTCGCAGAAGTTGACGAAGAAGATGAGGCTTTGGTAGAGGACGAAGTTGAGGGGTTTGGTCTCCTTGAAGAAAAGGAAGTAAAAGAAGTATCTGAAGACGAAGAAGACCAAGACGGCGACGAAAGTCTTGAAGAGGACGCTGAAGATGTCGAATACGACAGCTTCGATGACGTCGACGAACTCTAAAAGAAAAGACTCTCCTAGGAGAGTCTTTTCTTTTAGAGTTATTTAACCCTCAAGATACTCACCTGTTTCTTCCCACGTCTGAGAATAGAAATACCAAATACAAAATGGTTTTCATCGACACTGCTCGCGACGTCAGTGATTTTGCTGCCGTTGATACTGATTGCACCGCTTTCAATAAACGTTCGCGCCTCTCGCTTACTTGAAGCTAAGCCTGCTGCGACCAAAACATCGACTAAAGTATCGCCAGGCATGATTTCGGTCGTTGGGGCGTTTTCGAGCAAAATCGCTTTCTCTGTTTGGGTCATCATTCCAAGCGAACGAGTGCCGAAAATAATATCTGATACGTTGGCCGCTAAATCGGCTTTTTCTTTTCCGTGTACTGTTGTGGTAATTTCCTGCGCGAGGCGTTTTTGAGCAGCTCGTGTGCCGGGTTCTTTTTTAAAGTCGTGTTCAATAAGGTCAATTTCCGAAAGGGTAAGGAAGGTGAAGATTTTTAAGTAATCAACCACGTTCTCGTCTGACACATTGAACCAAAATTGGTAGAACGTAAACGGTGAAGTCTTTTCAGCATCCAGCCACACCGCATTGCCTTCACTCTTCCCAAACTTCTTCCCGGTTACTTTGTCGATAATGAGCGGAATGGTAATAGCGTAGACGGCTTTTTGTTCTTTCTTCCGCACCAACTCCACTCCAGCAATAATATTCCCCCACTGGTCGGACCCACCCACCTGCACGTCGCAGCCATACTGTCGGTGAAGTTGCAGATAGTCGTACGCCTGTAGAAGTGGGTACGCAAATTCGGTGTAGGAAATACCGTTGTCACTGGAGAGGCGAGTCGCGATGGCGTCTTTTTTAATTAGTTCATTAACAGTAAAGTGCTTGCCAATATCCCGCAAAAAATCAATCAGCTTCAAAGAACCAAGCCAGTCGTGATTGTTAACAAACGTCACGTCATCACCCAAAAGACGCTTGGCCTGAAGGCTCAGTTTTTCTACTCGAGCAGCTACATCTTCCGCGGAAGAAAGCGTGCGTTCAACGTCGGGCTTTGGGTCACCAATCATCCCAGTCCCCCCACCGACAAGAAGAATCACTTTATGACCGTCATTTACAAGATGCCGTAAAAGCATCCAGGAAGCGAAATTCCCCGCATGAATAGAGTCGGCAGTGGGGTCGACACCGTGATAGATTGTCCGTTTTTCACCGTCGAGCACATCACTCACATTTTCGGCCGAACACTGGTGAATAAAACCTCTATTTTTAAGCTCATTACTTAGACTCATAGTGAAATAACTTTAGCACATTATCGTACTAATTTGTCTAGACAACTCATGCTACTATTGGTCATACAACATATGAAAAAGCGTTTTTGGTTGAAGCGGAGCTCAAAAGAAATTTTGATTGACGTCCTTATTTTTGGCTTTGCTGCCTTTATTTTAATCGTAGCTGGAGTGTTGATTTGGCTTTCTACTCTAGAAATACCCGACTTGTCTTCATTTGAAGAACGTCGAGTTCTCCAGTCAACCAAAATCTACGACCGTACCGGAGAAGTGATGCTGTACGACCTTCACCAAGACGTTAGGCGGACTATCGTACCCTACGACAAAATTTCTGATCAAGTAAAGCACGCAACTGTTGCCATTGAAGACGATCAATTTTACAACCACCACGGTATCGATCTAAAAGCCATCGTGAGAGCGTTTGTTTCAAACGTAACTGAAGGAGGGCTTGGTCAGGGTGGCTCTACTATTACCCAACAGGTCATCAAAAACTCCGTACTACAACGAGAAAAAACTTTCACCCG
>JAYVWI010000074.1:0-9565 GCA_043786195.1 Minisyncoccota bacterium | reverse complement strand
CTTTTTCATTTTCAGGCACAAATTTGATTGGAAGTCTTTTGGCTCAAATATATCCTGACAATCCCGACAATTGGAAAGTTATTCAATATGGATTGCTTACAATGCCGATTTTTATGGCATTTCTTGTATACAACACAATCAAGTATAAAACCTTCAATATAAAACTTGCTGCTCCAATTGGCCTTGTTTTTGGTCTTTGGGGACTTGTATTTTCACTTCTTTTTGTTCACACGATACAAACTATTCAAATCATAGTAGGTGCTACACTAGTTTTCGTGGTCGGATTCGGACTTGCTCTTATTAAATCAATCCGCCTTGAAATCAAACAGCGTGAAGAGTTGGAACTTCTTACACAAGCATTGGAGAAAGCCAACGTCCGCCTCAAGGAGTTGGATAAACAAAAGTCAGAGTTCGTTTCGATTGCTTCACACCAATTGCGTAGTCCGCTTACTGCTATGCGTGGATATGCTTCTATGTTGATAGAAGGGAGCTTTGGAAAGATTCCCGATAAAGCACTCGAAGCAGCAAAACGTATTGAAGACTCGGCAAAGCTTATGGCAATGTCAGTGGAAGACTATCTCAATGTATCTCGTATTGAGTCAGGCAACATGAAGTACAACCTCAGTGACTTCAACGTTAAAGAGATGACTGAAAAGATTTGTGACGACCTTCGTCCGGAAGCTCTTAAGTCAAACCTCATCCTTCTTTTCCGCACCGGCCTAAAGAGTCATTCGATTGTAAATGCTGACGTCGGCAAGACCAACCAAATCATTCACAACCTCATAAACAATTCCATTAAATACACCCCGAAGGGAACCATCAACGTCTTCATGCGTGACGACCTCAAGAAGAAGCGTATCTTTGTTGATATCACCGACACTGGTATCGGCATGAGCCAAGAGACCATCCATACGCTTTTCCAAAAATTCAGCCGTGCTGATAATGCTAACAGTGTAAACGTCTCCGGCACCGGCCTAGGCCTCTACGTAGCCTTCAAAATGGCAGAAGCCATGGGCGGCACTATTACCTGCACATCAGAAGGCGACGGCAAAGGCTCCACCTTCACGTTTGAGTTGCCACTCGCGATGTAGATACATTTCTAAATACCTGAGTTTAATATCCTTGAAACTTACAGAACGGGCTTTTCGCCCTAGGCAGCTGTGATAATATGGAAATAATGAATAACTTTGAAAGAAAAGCTCACCCAGCAAAATCCTATGAATTGAACGTCGCTGCCAGTCTCACATCAAGACACAATAACCCAGGTTTAACTGAAGCTGACAGAAAAGGTCTTGATGAGGAACTGGATCGATCAATTGATTTTCTTTCCCAACAAGACACCCCTTTGGTGCCGCGATCTGATCCGGCACTTGCTGTTGAGCTGGGTAAATTTGTTGATAAAATAGAAGGAATGCTCAACTCAAGTGCAATTAGTGAGAGTATGAGTGCAAGTAGAAACGCGAGGTTGGCAGAGCTTTTGCAAGGATTTCGTGGACAACTTGAGTCGATGTCGACTATAGAGCAATCGGAAAATCTGGTTTCGAAAGGCGACATCGAGAAAATGTTCGAATTTCAACGTATGTGGGAGCAAGGCGAAAGTGTTGTAAGTGATGAAATTTTAAGATGGTCAGAAAAAGAACACCCTGAAGTGCCAGATGCTTTAATATCTCCTGTTGAACTGAAAGAAACTGAAAGGTTGATAGAAGTAATGAAAAACGATGTTCTTGGGTATAATATGCCACTGTTTGCTAAAGCAGCACTAATAAAAGACCCCTCCGCATACAACCTTTTTTGGTCACTTACTATGGAAGGCTCAGATTATGTGACACCCGCAACGTATGGTCTTGATAAGCAACTATCATTTGACCTCCCGCATAACGTTGCGCATTTAGCACACCTCAGTCGAATAAAAGAACGCGGTGTCCAAGGGTACATTGACGACATGTCTACGAGAGCATTTTTTGAGTCGGTGGCAGTCTTTTCAGAATATCAGATGGTCGAAAGACTTTCTCAAGATTCCTCAGTTTCATCAGCAATACGGACAGCTCTTAGTGAAAAAAGGATCATTACGTCTTCAGATCTTGGCGACTGGATAGCGAAAGATAGGAGCTATGAATTCAATTTACGAAACGCTCGACTACTCGCCGATTTACTTGCAGTTGAGGGTGTTCCCCTCGACGAAATAGTACATACGGTAGCAAACACTTTAGGGATACCCTTTGAAGACACTTACAGGCAAGTTACAAAGTATTTTCCCTGGACGGGACTGGGGGCAATTTACACACTTGGATACAGAAGATTGCAAGAATCAGGCGTGACATCTGTTGGGGAACTACTTTCGCAAGATGATGTACCCACTACTTGGAATGAATTTGAGGAGACATTGGAGAAAGCTGACCCCAATAATGACGTTTTAAAATAAGTACATATAGACCTAAAAATAGTGTCGCAACAACCTTTACGATAGCCACAGCGACCAAAGCTCCGGAAAGTGACAAAGACGCCATCACCCCAAGCACGACACCTGACATTGAGAGATAAGAGTTGTTTACTATACTAAAAATAGACAGGGTCGTTGCTTTTTGTTTTTGGACGTTTGGTAAAGACAGTATGAATGACGTTGCGTGTATACGTACGAAGTTTTCAGCAAGTAGAAAGAGTGCTAACCCGCAAAGATTTATTATAAATAAATTGACTGAAAAAATGACGAGTCCTACTGCTCCGACAAATCCTCCTAGTAAAACTGCGTGTAAATTTTTCATCTTCACTGTTCCTGCTATGTAAGCACCAGCAAGTGAGCCGAGTTTTATAATTGCAAATATGTATCCCAGCTGTATTCCTGACCAGCCGCTTGCAATAAGCTGAGGCTGCCACAAGAGACGACCTGACTCCGTAAGAATGGACAATAGTAAGAATGCTACAATAAGAAGCACCGCGCCTTTTTTAAAGGTAAATTTTATTTTAGTCTCTACATTTTCTTTTATCGCTATGGAGTGCACACTCTCGTTATCCATCAGTAATAGGGACGCGAAGACAGCTACGCCAAGTGAGAAAATTGCAAGACTAATCAGCGTGGAATAATTGAAGTAAGTCAAAATTAGTGAGCTGGACAGCATACCTAAAATTGTAGCCGCCTCATCAGAGATTGAGACCTTGGACAGCTGCTTTTCGAATGAAACGCCGCTGTTCTCAAAAGTATCGTGAACATAGCTTTCTTCTGCACCTGAAGCAAAGGCAAACCCTGCACCTGTGAATATAGCACCCAGTAAGACAAGGTGGATATCTGTAGCAAAGAAAAGTGCCGTATAGGCCGCACAATGTAGGACACTGGAAGCCAGCAGCAGATATTTTCTTTTTACTCTATCGGCCAAAATCCCTGTCGGTACTTCCAAAATAAAGGTGGCTGCCGTGGCAGTAGACACAGCTAACCCCACTTGGGTCAAAGAAAGGCCCAGTTGTTCAATTAGGAAAATTATGTACACTGGGATAAGTAAGCCGAAAGCGAAGTGTTCAAAAATTATTCGAGTGAGAAATGGCATCATAAATTATGATATTCAGTTTAATAATCAAACTCTAGCATGGGAAATAAGAATGACAAACAGTCAATTGCTGTCTGGGACTCAACAACACTTAAAGATGCTGACGCTAAGCTAATGGTTCAAGTTTCTAAGCAAGAATGGCAAGCTATCAAGTCTAAGCTTGAGGAAAAGTTGTTTAATTTACCTGACACATATTTAAAACAACAAGATGATACGGCTATTCAAAAAAGTCTTGCGAATTTACTAAAAGAACTTTGTCCTGAGCTAGCTCAAAAGGCTAGTCTCGTCTTGGAAAAGATGGATTCAGGATACAGATTTTGTATCCTGAAAGGATTCCGCTTCACTGAGCTAGATGAGAAATCTAGCAAACTATTAATGCTTGGTTTTAGTTGTTTAGTTGGTTCTCCAACAGCTACGGATAAAGTAACCAAAACTGTCCTCTGGCCAGTTCGGCCGGAAAAATTACACACAGTTGAAAATACCACTTTTTCACAGCGAACAGGTGAAGCTGCATATCATACCGACACACAATATTTTGAAAACCCTGAAAAATACATGAGTCTCTGGTGCCTGAACCCCGACAGAAATGGTGGTGGCAAAAGTGGATTACTTGATGGAAGAAAAGTAATAGAAGAGATAAAAAAACGATATGGAAATGACGTAACACAGACTCTATCAGACATCACATATCCGTTCAGGGTACCTTCAGTCTTTACCGCTCAAGGAAATGATGCTCAAACCGAAGTTTATTATGGATCAGTCTTGAATACTACTGACAAGACTAAACCTCTCATTCGTTATAGAAAAGAGACTCTAGACAAAGGAATGAGTGCTGGAGCCACTAACCTAGATGAGCAGCACAGACATGCCTTAGCATGTATAGAGGAACTAGTTAATGACGAAAGTTTGGAATTTACCTATCTTCTCGAGAAAGATGACGTTATATTTGCCAATAATCATGAACTACTCCACAAGCGAACACACTTTGATGACCTTGAGAGATTCTTAATCCGGATCAGGTTAAATCCTCGCACTTAATAGAGACTGCCCAAATTTTCACAAGTTATGAACTTAAATAATATCAACTGTGTTGTAACCGGAGCTTCGTCAGGAATCGGGAGGGAGCTATCCCTGATTTTGGCTGCAAAGGGGTGTACTGTTGTTGCCATCGCTAGAGATGAAGCGAGACTCGACAACTTAGCTTCTGAAGTCAAGGATTTAAAGGGTACAATATTACCCGTTTCTTTTGACCTTCAAAACGAAAGTAACTTCAGTCAGCTCCGTATGCTTATTGAGTCCAAAGTCAAAGTGGTTGACTTACTAGTCAATAACGCAGCCCTGGGTCATTATTCAGAATTTTCAACCCAAAAAACTGAGGAGATACTAAGAGTCATAAAAACCACACTTATTGCACCAATTCTGGTCACTAGCGTCTGCTTACCCCTAATGCGGAACCAAATTAGTGCCGTAGCCTTTATATCATCGCTGGCAGGGAAGATGGGCTTCCCCAACTTATCGACATATTCTGCAGCCAAGCATGGAATTGAGGGATTCGTCGACTCTCTTATGCAAGAAAACAACAATAAAATATTTGTCTTTAGACCCGGAGTAACCGAAACTAACTTCTTTAAAAATTCCGGCATGGAAGATTTTGAAAAAGAAGCAAAAGAAAAAGATTCGATGAAGAGTGCACACGAGGTCGCACAAGAGTTGGTAGCGGCACTCGAAAAGGATAATTACGAGCACACTGTGGGTAACGATAAATTTTTACTACCTTTGTTACCTATGGTACCGAGACCTATGCGTTTCCAAATACTAAATTTCTTAAATAGACTAACAAAAGTTTTTAATTAAGTATGAAAAAATATAAAGACCCTGTAAATCATAAGCTGAACTCAGAAGAGATTCGGCCAGAAAACTTCTCTTCTTTTATGAATGAGCTAACTGATGTTCCGGAGTCAGAACCTATGCATAATATTTCTGTAGACGAAGCAGGAATTACAGGACAACAACACGTTTTGTACACAATGGACTTTGTAGAAGATGCAGCTGGAGAGCCGTTGTTTTCAGAAGTGGAAATGTCGGTGTCACTTGAAGGGTCCCGAGGAATACACATGTCACGCTGTGAAGAAGTTTTGTTTGAATTTAAAAATCGGAAAGACCTCACACTAATGGAATTAGCAACTGCAATGGCGATAAAGCTGAGGGAAGTGCAAGGAGCTGAGAAATCTTTTGTAACACTCAGTGCGCAAAAATCACTCAAAAGGAGTACACGAGTAACAAAAAGAGACACCTACGACAAAATATTTTTGTACGCGAAAGCGTCGATAACCTCCTCAAGTGAGCAGAACGACATTGGACTAACTGCATTCAATATGACAGCATGTCCGTGTACAAAAACCTATACTAAATTTACAGTAGTTCCAAAATTGATTGATCTAGGTTTAAATCTTGATCTCGCACAGAAAGTAGTCGACCTAACAATGTCAGGTTCGCACACACAAAGAGGCACGATATCCATAAACGTTGAGGATGTTAGCAAAAAATTTCGCGTTGAGTCGCTATATCAAATACTGGACGAATCTACCCACCTTGTAAACGAATTACTGAAAAGACCCGATGAACACGACCTCGTAACTCGAGCATTAGCAAAACCACAATTTACAGAGGACGTTGTGAGAGAAACAGCTGAAAACATGAAGACCAGGCTGGTAGGGGAAATTGCGAGCACTTCACTTGTCACAATCGAGTCAATTTTGCATGACAGTATTCATATACATAATGTAAAGACAGTAATTAAGCGACCCTTCGCTAATTTGTAAAATCGTCCTAACAAATATTTACATCTCCGGCACCGGTCTCGGTCTCTATGTAGCCTTCAAAATGGCCGAAGCTATGGGTGGTACTATCACATGTAAGTCAGAAGGAGACGGCAAAGGCTCCACCTTCACGTTTGAGTTGCCACTCGCGATGTAGTGAAGCTCGTTTGCTATACTTAAGACATGAAAAAATCACATGCCTCGAGCGATTGGCACAAGGCACACAAAGAAACGATGACGTTTGGACAAAAACTGGCTGACGGGCTAGCAAACCTTATGGGCTCTTGGCCGTTTATAATTGGACAGACTGTCATCATTATTTTTTGGATTGCTTTAAATATTGTGGCGTACATAGGGCATTGGGACCCGTATCCGTTTATTCTCCTAAATCTTCTCTTCTCGACTCAAGCTGCGTACGCCGCGCCCATCATCATGATGAGTCAAAACCGCCAGAACGAACGCGACCGTGCGCACGCCGACGCCGACTACAAAACCAACCAAAAAGCTGAACAAGAAATCGAAGAACTCCAAGTCTCACTTTCCCGAATCGAAAACGAAAAACTCGACAAGATTATCCGAATTTTGGAGTCAAAGTAAGTATTAATGATATTGGATAAATAAGGGTTTTTTGGTAGTATAGGGCAATGTCTACAGCGAAAAAACGTCTCCTGACAGGGCTTCAGTCTTCGGGAAATCTTCATATTGGAAATTATTTTGGGGCTTTGAAGCCGTTTCTTGATATTTATCAAGAGTACGAAAGCTATCTGGTGGTGGCCGACTATCACGCTCTGACCTCAGTCCGTGACCCGCAAGTAATGCACGACAATATCATCAGTGTCGTAAAGGACTATCTTGCTGTCGGTGTGGATCCAAAAAAAGCAGTTATATTCCGCCAGTCAGACAACCAAGATCATACGGAGCTGGGCTGGGTGCTCAACTGTATGGTGACTGTGCCATTTCTCATGCAAGCACATTCATACAAAGACAAGGTGGCGAAAGGACTCGACGCAAACGCTGGCCTCTTTACCTACCCAATGCTGCAAGCCGCTGATATTGCTTTGTATGATATTGATGTCGTACCGGTTGGCGAAGATCAACGACAACACCTCGAGTATGCACGCGAGGCAGTGGGGAAGTTTAATCGGGCGTATGGCGAGATACTGAAGGAGCCGGCTGAGAAAATACTAGACGTCGTAGGGGTAGTACCGGGTGTTGACGGCCTGAAGATGAGTAAGAGCTACGGCAATACTATTCCACTCTTTGGCAAGCCGGAAGAAATCGAGAGGGCAGTGATGAGTATTGTGACTGATTCTTCTGGTGAACGGCCAGAACATGTCTACGCCATCCATCGTCTTTTGAAATCTGCAGAGGAACTCGACCCAATCTACGAGGCACACAAAGGTCGTTACGGTGACCTAAAAAAGATGCTCGCGACCGACCTCGAAGCCTTTATCGCACCGATGCGTGAACGTCGCGACAACATCACCGACGAGCAGGTAAAAGCAGTCCTTCGAGACGGCGTCGCTCGCGCAAAAGCCGTTTCAAATGCAACACTGCAAAAAGTCCGCACCGCTATTGGTATCTCACTGTAATATGGAATTTGCATCAGAACGATTCAAAAAAATCTTTGAACGCACCCCCAGCCGACTCAAAGAAGAAGTGTATAACTTTGCCGAAGAGCAAGGTCATAGGATTGGTGAACTCGACTCAGACACTGACTTTTCATTTCATGTCCTCAATGAAGAGGGGTATACCGTCGCGGATAAGAGAGCTCACGAAATCTTTAGAAATCAGCTCTGCATTCTCAGTAGCAACATTACCGCAGAAAACCTCATCGTCGTTGAAGACCCCGAAGTAGGCTGCTACCTCAAACTTATCACCAAGCAATAATCCACCTATACAAACCTTGGTATTTTGCTATAGTACAACCCTATGGAACGAACACTCATACAAGATTTACAAAATCACACAGGAAAGGAAGTTTTAATTAACGGCTGGGTTGATGTGGCACGTGACCAAGGAAAGATGGCTTTCTTTGATTTTCGCGACCGTACTGGCAAAGTCCAAGGAGTTGTTTTTGGCAAGCCAGAAGTATTGGAAGTAGCCAAGCAACTGCGTAACGAATGGGTAGTTGCTGTGAGCGGAATTGTAAACCAGCGCCCAGAGAAAATGGTAAACGCTGCCGTTAAAAATGGTTCTATCGAACTGGAAATCACTGGTATTAAAATCTTGTCTAAGGCGCAAGAATTGCCGTTTGATGTAAACGGAGATCTCAATCTCGAAACTGTCCTAGACAATCGACCGTTTACCCTCAAATCTGAACGCTCACAAGGTATTTTCAAAGTCGCCGCTACGATCGTACAGACCTACCGTCAGTCACTTATCAATCAAGGATTTTTGGAGTTTCAAGCGCCGGCACTTGTAGGAAGTGACGCTGAAGGTGGGGCAGAAGTATTTAAAGTAGAATATTTCAATGACCATATTGTTAACCTGGCTACCAGTCCACAGTTTTACAAAGAAATTATGACCGGCGCTTTCGAGCGAGTGTTCACAATTGCCAAGATTTTCCGGGCGGAAAAATCAGCCACTACCAGACACTTATCTGAAGTTACCCAAATGGACTTCGAGATGTCTTTTATAAACGACCACAACGAGGTGATGGATGTGCTTGAAACGGTCGCTCGTGAGGTATCGACAGCTGTCGCCAGCGTACACGCTGACGTATTGACTCAGTTTGGCACCACACCAGCTCTGCTTCCAGACGGACCATTCCCACGCCTGACACTCCTTCAAGCCCAGGAAATTATCGAGAAGGAATTTGGTACCAAAGCTATCGGTGAGCTCGATATGGAGCCAGAACATGAACGTCAAATCTGTGAGTGGGCAAAGAAGACCCACGGCAGTGACTTCGTCTTTATAACCGAATTTCCTACTAGCAAAAGAGCTTTCTACTCCCTAGAAATTCCTGAGAATCCTGAACTCAGCCGTAGCTTCGACCTACTCTTCCGCGGACTTGAAATCAATAGTGGTGCTCAGCGTTATCATGAGTACGACGCTATGGTGGAGAAAATAAAGAGTCGCGGCATGGACGTCAGTAAATTTTCTTTCTACTTACAAATGCACCAGTATGGCGTAGCACCGCACGGAGGCTCATCAACCGGTCTCGAGCGCTTCACCGCCCGCATGCGTGAAATGCCAAACGTAAAA
>JAYVWI010000073.1:0-4583 GCA_043786195.1 Minisyncoccota bacterium | reverse complement strand
CCAACCAGCCGAGATCTTCACCTCGATGATTTGTTCGCCGGTGTAGCACCCGCGTTCAAACCATTCCATCGTACCGTTAGCCCGAAGGCCGGCAGTCTTGATATTGCCCTGGCACGAAACCAGCCGCACCTTGTCGCTGCCAAGCAAAGCCTGGACAGCGGCGTCGGAAAGCGACGAAACGCCGAGCGTCGTGGCAAGATGCCACTTGAACCCGTCGTACGCCGCCTTATTGCGGAAATACTTCTGCGGATCAGCAGCCAATTGCTCCAGCGTAACCGGAACATGACCACTGGCAAGAGCGTACTCGCTCTTGACGAAGGGACTGAGCCCGGAGTTCGCGTAAGCGACCCCCGAACAAGCGACAGAGGCCATCAAAGCGACGCCCCCGAGTGCATAATTGCGAAGGTTCATCGCTTTACCTCTCTCTTCTATTGTTGATATGAATGTGACAAGGAACGGTCACGTCGGAACAATTTACTCCACCTTTGTACCATACTTTTAAATAAAATGCAAGTATTCAAGGAGGTTGTATTTAAAGGTTTGTCTGGGGAGAGACTTGAGGTTGGTGAGAATTTCTACAGCTCGCTGCAGTTGGATTCATCCAGCAATCTGCGGCGGGCTAAAGCCGCAGATTGGGAATTAAATTCGCAATAGTCGCTACGCTCCTTTGCTCATTCATCCCTTAGGAAGGGGTCGAATCCAACTAAGCGCCTGTATATTTTCGCAATATGCCCCTGAGGGCATTTGCTCAAATAAAAAAAGCCATCCGTGAGGAGTGGCTTGTGGGTGGCTTGTGCCCCACGACTGTCCTTGCGGAGGGTCGTGGGGCTAGGCATTAGTGCGTGCCAGTGGTGGTCGTGGTGGTCGTTGCCGGGGTAAACCGGAAAGCGATCACGTTCGCGCCCGCCACAGTGACGGAATTGCCGATCGCAGCGTTGACGCCCGGGGTGGTCGTCGTGTAGTTGGCCGCAGCCGAAGCCTGGCCAGTGCTGTTGACCGAAGCGTCGAGGTTGCTCTGACCGCAGACGGTGCCGCAGAGACCACCGCTGTAGGTCAGGTTGTTCGTCATGTCGACGGACTTGTTGTCCGACAGCGTGATTGAGCCGTGACCATTGGGGTCGACGACCGCCACGCCGTGAGCATCGAACGATCCGAAGAAGCCGTTGGCGCCAGCACTGACGCCGCCGCCGACCATGGAAGTGAAGGTGTTCGCGCCACAGAGATCGCACGGCGTGGGAGCCGGCGTGGGCGTGGTCGTCGGGGTGACAGTCTGGGCGTGCGCCGATGCGGAAACGCCGACCGAAGCAATGGCCAAAGCGGCAGCAGCGATGAGGCCAGAAAGGCCTTTGGTGTGGATGAACTTGGACATGGGGAACATTTCCTCTTGATGGTGCGGCGGATGCCGCAGGCTTGGCCTCGAAAGAGGCCGTTTAATCAGGAGGACTTTTTTGTTTGAGCCCTCCTTTCTTAGGCGGTCTCTTGCAAAGCTATAGTAAACAGTATCACCGAATATTCTCTTTGTCAACAAAAAAACGCCCTTATTTCATAGATATATTTATGGCAGTTGGAGGCACTTCGTACTATTGCCGAGGTCGGTTTGGGTCTTTTTGAGAGTGGTTTGTGTGTCAGCACACCAAGCCTCATCCCCTATTTTGGCGCTGATTGCCCACTCTTTCTCGTTGTCGTTGCAAGTCACTCCTTCAGTCGTACTAAGAGTTGAAGATAGCACCTCACACACTCCCTCATATGACTGACTGTGTGCGAGCATGTATTCTCGAGCTGACAAACTAGTGGTGCGAATTTCGTTTTGTATTGTAGTCGAGTCTGATACTGAAGGAATATCCTCATAAAGGCTATTAGCCGAATGTTTAAGGAAAAGAAACATCACAATAACGACTGCCATCACGATGCCAAATCCTACCAAGAACCAGTAGCGCACTTTAATGGAAGCAGTGGCTGGGGCTGAAACCCTTCCCTGCAACACACGGTATATATTAAACATCGCGTGCATACTTATGATGTTTGCAAACACCATAAAAACTTCCAGAAGAAGATTTCCTGCCAATGTAGCATACGAAGTGTCGGAAAATTTCCACACGATATCAGAAGAAACAATAACTAACCCTACTAAAAATAGCGGGACGCAGAGAAGCAGCCAAAATTTCCCGAGAACGAGAGAGATTTTCCAAAAACGTCCATGCACGAGCTCGCGACTTCTAAGTAGAGCGTCCATTCCGCGGCGCTCTTCTAAGACAAAGGCGTACTGTCCAAAACAAATCATAACGAGCACTATGAATCCCGGAACGATGAAGAAAACAAAACCACCCCAGACAAGCAATGCTGAGAGGATGTTTAGCCACAGAAATCCGTAGATGTGCTTCCCTACCCATGACAAAGTACTTTTTTGTGATGCGGCTCCATCGGTACTAATGCTGTAAAATACAGCCATCATGCAGAACAGATAAAGAATCGCGGTGACAAAATTCAGACCAAAAGACACCTTCTCTAACCAGTGTACGCTCGCATAGGACTGTTCTGTCCACTGCAGTATCGCAGAGATGAAGGCCGGTACCAGCAACAGCAGCATCAAATTGAGATGAGTGCGAAGGAAGTTCCACCCACCAACAACTAACTCTGAAGCGCGTGGGAGCGACTCTTCTCTTACTGGTGATACGCCGTGCATGTCATGAAGTGCGAGCGTGTACGCAGCTTCAAAAACTACGTCCGCATGTCCTAAAGCCAAGACGGCTGTTTTAATCTCTTCTTTTGTTTGACCGCTCTGGAGTCGTTCACGGATAGCTGTAATGAGTTCTGGTGACATGTTGAATGAGTAAACGAGCGCAAAGCGCGACTATTACGAATTTATCCAGGCGCTTAGCATATTTCGACCTCCAAGGGAGAAATAAGCTGCAGCGAGCTGGAAAGCTGCTAAAATTACTACTACAGTATATCACTTTGAAAGCCCGGGAGATTGCCGTACAATGCACACTGATATGACTAATTTAGAAACCATCGTAATGTCAGTAGGTGGATCCCTCATTGTTCCTGGCCAGATTGATACCGTTTTTCTTGCCAACCTAAAAACCTTTATTGACACACAAACGACCGAGCATGCTCGGCGTTTTATTATTATCGCTGGCGGCGGCCGCACCGCCCGAAATTACCAGGAAGCGGCGGCAGCCGTCTCCGATCTCAATGCCGAAGACCTCGACTGGATGGGTATTCACGCCACTCGTCTTAATGGTCACTTGCTGCGCACCGTCTTTCGTGACAGCGCCCACCGCGTCATGGTTACTAATCCCGACGAAATTCTTGACGTTCCAAAGAGTGAAAAAGTAGTGATTGCGGCCGGGTATCGTCCAGGTTCTTCGACCGACCTACGCGCTGTGCAGATTGCGGAAAAACTTGGTGCAACTAAGGTCATCAACCTTTCCAATATTGATTACGTCTACACCGCAGATCCACGAACGAATCCTGAGGCGACCAAAATTAAAAACATTTCTTGGACAGATTTCCGTGCTCTTATACCCAGCGAATGGGATCCCGGTCTTTCGTCGCCCTTTGATCCTATTGCTGCAAAAGTCGCCGAACGGGACAATATAGAAGTCGCTATCATAAACGGCGAACGGCTCGAAGAAGTAGTGAAGTATCTTGAGCACCAAACGTTTATCGGGACGAGGATTTCGTAAAGAAAAGGCCGGTCTCAAAAGACCGACCTTTTCTTTTATTGCAATTCTTCAAAGACTTTTTCTTGGGCGCTATGGAGACGCTCGGCCACTTCTTTGCAGTAGGGATTGAAATGATAGACGTCAGCAAAGAGAGCTTTATCGTCTTTTACACTTTCCACCGCATCCATCAAAAACTGGAATGATAGAGTATCAATCGAAGTTCGATGGAAACCAGCTTTTAAAATTGATTGCCCGACGTAATGAGTCAAAAAGAGGGTTTCTGCCAGGCGCTTATCGTGTTCGTCCGCTGTCATTTCAATGATTAAAAAGCCCAAAGTTGCAAAAATGTTTTTGAGGAGTTGATATTGGTCATTCGCCAGCGCGTAGTCGGTTACCACAATCCGGAAGCCACTGATGTCGCCACCGTGCTTTTTGTAGCTCTCCGGGCCAAACATCGGGTGAGTTGAAATAAAGCGGCGACCTTCGCAATGCTCACGCAAGAGTTCGCTCGTATACTTCTTCACGGTCGCGACGTCGATAATGATTGTCTCAGGAAGCGATGCGGCAACGACCGCTTTAATCTGTGCTTCGTATTCACGGATTGCGCCACAGACAATCACTACGTCGCACGCACTCACAGCTTCGAGTGAAAAAAATGTTTGATCGTCTATTTCTGCCCGGCGTGAGTAAATTTTTACCCGTATTTCTGGAAAAAAGCGTCCGGCCAATTCCTGTAAGAACCGGCCAAAATTACCGTAGCCAACAATTCCAACACTAGTTACCATATTGTTTTAAAAATTCGTCGACACTATGACGAAGTGCGTCCATGTCACCATCATTAAAGATCATATGGTCGGCCATTTCCATCACCTTTGTCTTTTGCATGCCGTGAGGGTCTGGGTCGTTTTTTTCCAG
>JAYVWI010000072.1:0-15965 GCA_043786195.1 Minisyncoccota bacterium | reverse complement strand
CATCACGTATCCACCTGACGCTGATCTGGAGCATTCGTTGATGATTGGGGCGTCTTCGGGGGCAGAGACGATACAACTTGCACTACTCGCCGCCGCAATCGTAACCGTCTGCGACGCACAGCCCGACCGTCCCGTTTTACTATCCTCAGAAAGGACATAAATCTTATAAATCCCGGGAGTTGCCCAGCTCTTGCCAGCATAGGTTTGTGAGCCAGGGGTGAAGTAGCCACTACCAGGGAGCCACTGGGGTACAGCAGAGCAACCAGCATCGGTGATACCGTATCGCACTTGATCACCGTCTGGGTCAGTACCTCCACTGATGGTGAAGTCGTATGCGGTGTTGGGGGTGCCGGTGGTGGGGCCAGTGATGGTGGGGGTGGTTGGAGGGTTGTTGCCGCCGGTGGCGGTGAGGGTGAAGGTTATGGTTTGTTGATTGATCGGTAATTGAAAGTCTGGACCGGCCAGGGCCATTGTCTGGCTCAGTGCAACTGGTGAACCGGAGTATGTACTTGTAACATAATTATAAGTATAACCACCATAAGTACATCCTGTGCCGTCAGAATTTTGGTATGCGTAATAAAACTTACCGAAGGTGCTAGCGAATCCAATCGAAGTATTAATGGTTCCTGGAGCGGTCACGGTACAGACAGAATTATCGGCATTACATGAGAGAGTAGCGGTACCTGAGTGAGTTATCGTTTTATTTGGAATGTTTACCGCGAAAGGTGCGTAAATTCTATACATAGAGTTCGCAGCCACTCCAACAAAATCCTGAGCGTCACAAGTTGGGGAACTATAGGGATACGCTGCGCCGGGATTCCAGTAGCCATTTGGTGAATCTTGTGAGAAACCTGTACCGAACCATGAAATATCAGTCGCTGCGTGTGACTTTGGTTGGAATCGTAGGACAGTCCCAACTGGAATACTGCTTCCGTCAGCAATGAGAGCATTGGTAGTGTTGTTAAAAATATCTGCTTGATATCCCACCGTCACGATTGGGTTCCTTAAGCCTAGAGCTCTACCACAACAAGCTGTATTAGTCCAACTGGATGCCCAATTACCATCCCAATAGTAATACAAATCACCATTATAAGTTGTACTCCAACTTACATTCTTGGCTTCAGAGACATGGGGCAGAAGGAAGCCTGAAATACCGACGAAAATTACCGTAGCGAGTAAGAGATTATTTTTGAAAAGAGATAGCATAATATGGATATGTATACCTATCATTATAGCGTGAATGGGAAGCAGGATTTGAAGGGGATGGTATTTTAGGGGATACAGAAAAGGCCGGCGCTTTAGCGCCGGCCTTTTTCAGTTTTGAGTGATTTATGCAACTTCCTTCACTGCTTTCATGATTGCCATTTTAACGGCTGAGGCTTCGTCACTGTAGGTGCCATCGAGGGCGCCAGTGAGAGCAGTAATCATGTTCTTTACTTTCTCTTCAGAGAGGTTTGCGGTTGAAGTATTAAGGAGGTCAGAGATACTGACGACTTCTCCACGACGTGAGCGCACTACAGAGTCCAAGTCAGCAGCAGCATCAGCCAGAGCGAACATTGGTCGGCTACCAATCATTTCGTACGCCGCGACAATGTTGCCAGTCACGATAGCTTCGGCCAACGAACTGCTTCCTGCTGGTACCAAAGCTGGTACGTACGGTGCAGCTTGTGAAGCCACTGCGTTTACTTTGCAAGTTTCGCAGAGGTTTTTCATCCGAGCTTCGTTGATAACAATCCAGCCATCTTCGAGTGGGTACTTACTCTTCGCTTCAGTAACGACAGCATCGAGGGCTTCGTTGCGCTCTAGGATACCTGAAGTAGTTGAGATGAAGTGGCGGATAGCGTCACTTGAGAGAAGCGCCATTTGGTTGTGAGCACGGTTTTCAAGTGCTGTTACAGCTTCGTCGGTGACATGATGCTGGTTCACTGGACTGTGAGCCTCAGTCATATTTACGTAGCCAACTACTGGGGCAACGGGAAGGTTGGCAGGAACTGTTGATGGCGCAGTTGGTGCAACCATTGTTGAAGCTGTCATTGGTGCCGGAAAGGCATCAGGACGGACTGTTTCAGCTTGCTTCATTGAAGCGAGACCAGCGTTTGGGAAATCAGCAACGATTGCTCCGGTGTTTCCTACAATTGGTTGGCGGCGAATCACGATAAGGTAGGTAACGAAGAGTGCCCATGCGATCAAGAGGACGTAGAAGATGATAGTCAACATCGGACCTGCGTCAAAACCAGTGTACGGTACATTCACGAGTGAAATACCAGCCACTGTCGGCTTGCGGTCAGTGATGACCTTGAGGTCATCGACGTTTACCTTAACTTTACAGACACGTTCCTTTGAACCGCGCTTTACGGTCAAAGTGTAGTCAGTATCACGAGTTGGACGAAGCTTGAGTGAGCCACTAAAGTGTTCTTTCTTATCCTTGCTTGAGTAGTCTTCAGTTGAGACAAGTGTCTTGCTGTAGTTGTCCTTGAGGAAAACGTCAGTTGCGTACTTTGAACCCCACTTGATAGTTACTTCTTCGCCTGATCGAATATCGTTATCTGAGATACTAAGTTCACAACGTGGTGAAGTGCTTCCGCCTCCCCCACCGCCACCGCCTGAAGAGACGGCTACAGTGAGTGGACAGTCGACAGACTTAGTGCCCTTTGTTGCGGTAAGCACGTAGGTGGTATCTGAAGATGGTTCTACTGACTTACTGCCTGAGAGCGTAGTTGCGCCGATGGTACTGATTGAAACAGTATCAACGCCGGTTGCATTCCATGAAAGGACTGAGTCGTTACCACGAGTGATTGAGTAATCTGAAGCAGTAAACGAAACATTGTTCTGACAGGTGAGAGTTGTCTCTGGAGGAGTTACTACTACTGGTGCTGAACAAGATACTTGGTGGCCATCAGCGTCAGTTGCAGTAAGCACGAAGTTTGTGTTTGCCGTAACAGTTGTTGACTGTGAGCCTTGGGCTGCAACAGTACCGATAGTTGGACTGATACTTACATTGGTAGCGTTTGATGCTTTCCAATTAAGAGTAGCCTGTCCGCCACCGGCAGGGAGTGTGCCTGGAGTTGCAGTGAAGTAATCACATACTGGTACAAGATGAGTTGTTACAACCACTGGAACTGAACAATTTACTGAACGGTTTTGTGTTCCAGAAACAGTGAGTTGGTAAGTGGTGTTAGTGACTGGAGAAACAGTGACTGAACCGTCAGCTGCGACATTACCGATACCATTGTTCATAGACACAACAGTCGCGTTTGATGTTTGCCACGCGAGGACTGAACTTCCACCAACAGTGATGGTGGCTGGAGTTGCAGTGAAAGAATCACAAGATGGAGCTGGATCTGAAGTACAAGCGTTATTTACAGTAGTCCGTACAGTTGGACTATACGCCCAGGTACCGAAGTTATTTAGTTCCTTAGCTGTGGCCTTCGCTTGATTAGTGATTTCAAAGTTACCACAAGTAGTTGGAGGATGTACTTTGGCTGAGACGGTCATTGACCCTGATTCACCTGGGTTAAGGATATTTCCGTTGAAGTGGATAGTTCGGTCACCAGTCGTGTAGACAGGAATTCCGCCATCGTAGCCAGGAGTGATGTTGAATGAGGTTGTTTGGGTGAGGTAGGTTAGCTTGTCACTAAGGACATCTTCAATCTTTACACCACTACCGGTACAGTCGGTTGTGCCGACGTTCTTTACTGTCATTGTGTAGACGAGAGTGTCACCAACATTAGCAGTTGATTTGTCGACAACCTTAGTCATTTCAAGACGACAGTCAACTGGTGGAGGGATGCATGTCACAATAACATTCGAAGTACAGTGACTCGAGCCGTCTGCTGTGGCAGCGGTAAGTGTGTAGGTTGTATTTGCAAGAATGTTGGTCATCTGGATTGTCCCGTTGGTACCACTCATGGTCTGGCCATTGATGGTAATAGTGTTGAATCCTGAAGTAGTCCAAGTGAGGTTCACACTTCCACCAGTGAAGACACTGGTGTTATCTACTGTCACGTTACATGAAGTAGACGTAGTAAGACCGCCAAAACTCAAATCGGGGAAACTAAAGTCAAATCCCGGAAGACCGAAAGAGAAATCAGAGACACTCTGTGCGTGTGCTACAGAGACGAGTGGCATATTGAATGCACTGATGACGAGAGCAAACATCATCGCTGATGCAGCCAACTTTTTTATAATTGTGTTCATAGTAAAAATGGTACGATTAAAGTTCATAAGATTGATACCCCTACCTACACCCAAAGTGACGCAAGAGTAATAAAGCTTACGAAAGAACTATTTTGAGACGAGAATTTAAGATGTAAATCCTCTGGCTACGAGAACGTTGACTTCACTATCATATAGCAAAGTAAACGTTTTGTCAATGGTTTAGAGCTGGCGGGTCTCGATGGCTTTGGCTTCGACGATAAACCGGTCGTCTTTGCTCCCAAAGCTGTTGCAAGTAGCCAAAGTGAGACGTGGCCCAGTCCCCTGCATCGGCACCGTGAAGTCTTCCGCCTTTGCTTTATATACCTTTTCTACCTGGTATACCACGACCATATCCTGTGACCGCACCTCAATTGTATCGCCCCAAGCGAGGTTTTGAATACCATTTAGGGCTTGGAAATTCTTGTTAATCACGTGCGGCAAGTAGCTTGAATGGCCTAAAATAAAGACATTTCCGTCAGCACCCAGCTGCGCTGAATCCGGATGACGAACCACACCGCTCAAAAGCGCGTTATCAAGAACAGACACAGTATTTGAGGTTGGGTTTAGAATCGACACTGTGCGGTCAAGCTTCTTGATGTAGAGAGTAGTTGGAGATACTGGCTCTTTAAAGGTGCCTACAGGAAGTTTCTCCTGCTGCGCAGGTTGCCTAATGACTGTAGTTTCTTCATTTTTAACACTATTTTCGACTGGTTGAGGCGTTTCGGGCACGAAGTCTACTGCTACCAACAAAAGGTACGAGAGGAAGAAAATCGCAAAGAATACCCCGAAAAAGGAATATTTTTGACTCCACACACGCTCAACGAGAATTTGTACCATAGATATCGATAAATTTATTCCAGTACATTATCACATTTCTGTCAAAAGTCAACCCATTGCTCTTTTTCAATACCAAATTAAGACAGTAAACGCTACCTTGCAATATTGACAGCTTTGGCTGCTCGGAGTATTTTCAAAGACATATGAATACGGTTACTCTGGAGAAAAAGGAGAAGATGCTTAAGACGCTCGCCATCTTGGGCTTCCTCGCTATTATTGGTTTTATCGCTTGGGCTTCAGTACAGATTGTTGCGTATGCACCAAAAGCATTCAATTCCCTCGCTTCCCTGGCAGCAAGCATGGACCACTACCAGGACACTATCGGTGACAAAGATACGAAGATTGTCTTTACTGATACCATTGAAAAAACTGAAGCTGGCAAGCCAATGCTCATACGCTGGAACAAGCAACCCCAAACTGGAACGTACTCTTTATCATACAAATGCGTTGATGGAATTGGAATTGATGTCGTCGACACCGAAGGACTCCGAAGCATTGCGTGTGATACTCACTACACACTTGGCGACACAGACACTGTCACCGTAATTATTGATTCACTAAAGCAGACAGAAACCCCAGTTTCATATTCGATATCATATACTGACCAAAACAATGTCGGGCCAGTTCATACTGGGGAAAATACTGTCTCAGTAATAAATACCAGCATCGGTAACACTGACCCCGTACTAAGTACGAATGATGGTACAGAATGGAAAGATAGCGTTTCGACTCCTACCAAAAAGCCGACTCCGGTGGTGGCCAGCACGCCGACTCCAAAACCAGCAACCACCTACACGAACGTCGTGTCTGATCCAAAGGGTTACACCGACCTGGCTTCAAAGTTCGTCGCAACCGGCCTCATTAATGGCAACACGTTTAAAGCCAGCAGCCTGAAGCAAAATAGTGAAGGAGCATTTCAATTCACTATCACAAACTTTGGTACCAAGACTTCACAGGTATGGAGCTATACTGTGACTCTTCCCGACGGCGACGCATACACCTCCCCTCTTCAGTCACCACTCTTACCCGGTGAACAAGCTACCATCGCCCTTGGCTTCCCTACTACCAACGTCGCAACCTACACCTTCGTAGTAGTAGCCGCCGAAAAGAGTGACGTAAATCTTGCCAACAACAGCCTGACGCAGCGGGTGAGTTTCAGTAAATAAGAAATTGAAAAAGCGCCAGTCCTAAGGACTGGCGCTTTTCTTATACCGCCTCCGGCTTGCGACTAAATATCGATTGTCGCCATCTTAGCGTTATTCTGGATGAAAGACTTACGACTTGGGACATCGGTGCCCATGAGAATATCGAATACTCGATCGGCTGCGAGCCCATCTTCAACATTCACTTGCTTCAAAATACGATGCGCAGGATTCATGGTGGTTTCCCAGAGTTCGTCGGCATTCATTTCACCAAGACCTTTGTACCGTTGAATCCGAACCTTCCCACCTTTTTTCGTGGCAGCTGCCCCCTCCTCTACTTCTTCTTCATCCTCTGCACTTTCGTCGGTCACCTCAACGTCAGAAACCTCTTCGCCCATGTCCTTGAGGATGAGGAATTTTTCATTATCATCAAAAGCATAACGAACGTCTTTCCCTTTTTGAATTTTATAGAGTGGTGGCTGCGCAATGTACACAAATCCTCCATCAATCAACGGCCGGAAATAACGGTAAAAGAGTGTCAGCAGGAGTGTCCGAATGTGCGCACCGTCGACGTCCGCGTCGGTCGCGATAATGAGCTTGTGGTAGCGCAGGCGTGAAATATCAAACACATCGCCGATAGCAGTCCCCAACGCAATCACGAGATTCTTAATCTGTTCTGACGCGAGCATCTTATCGATACGAGCGCGCTCCACATTGAGAATCTTGCCTCGAAGCGGGAGAATCGCCTGTGTCTTGCGGTCACGCCCCATCTTGGCCGAACCACCCGCTGAGTCTCCCTCTACAATGAAGAGTTCGGAGTCTTCCGCTCGCTTACTTTGACAGTCAGCCAGCTTACCGGGGAGTGACAGTCCTTCGAGTGCACCCTTACGAAGCACACTATCCTTTGCTGCTTTCGCCGCCTTGCGCGCCTTCACCGCTATAATCACTTTATTAATCATCGCCTTGGCATCATCAGGATTCTCTTCGAGGTACGCATTGAACGCTTCACCAAAGACCGACTCCACCGCACCGCGCGCTTCTACAGAACCGAGCTTAGCCTTAGTCTGACCTTCAAACTGAATCTCCGGCATCTTCACCGACACTACGGCAGTGATACCTTCAAGTACATCGTCGCCGGTAAAGCTCGGGTCTTTATCTTTGGCTGAGAAAAAGTTGTTCTTCTTGGCGTAGTTGTTGAGAGTACGAGTAAGGGCGGTCTTAAAGCCTGTGATGTGTGTACCGTGCTCTGGGTTGTAGATGTTGTTGGCAAAGGCAGTGATGCGCGGCGAGATGTCATCGACGTACTGCAGCGCCACTTCCACTGACATCACTTCTGGACTCACATCATTTTTTTCAATGTAGAAAATATTTTTGTGAACTGGCTTCTGGTACTGATTGTTGAAAGCGACGAGTGAACGAAGTCCGCCTTCAAAGTAGAAGGTTTGTTGCGGCACAATCAAGTGCTCATCCGCGAGGTAAGTCTTTCCTTTGAGATCGAGTTTCTTTTGTACCGACTCATCAATATCACGCGCATCGATGACAGTGAGGTGCATTGCCTTTACAAGATATGCCTGCTGACGCAAGTGCGAATAAATTCGCTTGTAGTCGTATTTAATTTCTTTGAAGATGTCGATGTCGGCTTTGAAGGTGATGATAGTCCCTTGGAATTTTGATGGACCGACTTTCTTAACCTTTCCTTTTGGCTTACCGATTCCGTATTCTTGAATGTAGTATCCACCATCCTTGTGCACTTCTGCAACGAGGTGTTCTGAAAGAGCATTCACCACTGACACACCTACGCCGTGCAGACCACCGGAAACCTTGTACCCCGATTCATCACCACCAAACTTTCCTCCAGCGTGAAGGACAGTAAGAATGGTCTCGAGAGCCGAGACACCAGTCTGCTTGTGAAGGTCGACTGGAATACCGCGACCATTGTCGACAACGCGAATGTAGTTGTCAGGCAGAAGTGCTACTTCTACCCGGTCAGCAAAACCACCCATCGCTTCATCACGAGAGTTGTCGAAAATTTCCCAAATGAGGTGGTGAAGTCCGTCCGGACCAGTAGTCCCGATGTACATACCCGGCCGCTTTCGTACTGGTTCAAGTCCCTCCAAAACCGAAATCGACGACGCGTCGTAGCTCTTCTCTTTTGCTGCTTTCTTAGCGGGTTGTTTTGCTGCGGCCATTCTGAGTATACGTGATAAATTGTTGAATAATTGCTGATTATTATAGCATTTTATACCCACTTTTGCTCGCAATATTCAGACTAAAATACTGGAAAAAATACTTGACTTTTTGTGTATACAGCGTATAAATTTAAAAATCACCGCATTGCTTTGGAGGGATTGTTCATGGAAATCGAAGTAATTGAGACTGCTAGGGGTCTGCATTTTTGCTTCACTGTCGATGTTTGGGAAGGTAGGCCCTATAACAGCACCAGCAGCTGGCTATCTGCACCGCAGGAATGCGTATCTGAGAAGATTAGTATCGTGCGTGCTGGCAATACGATTACCGAGGGTGCTGTATCTTGGGTCGGCACTCATGGGGCACTGCCTCAGTTTTGTGACCTGAGAGAGAACGGTGGAAACATCGGCGAAATCTTTGCCAAAGATTTTGAGGTTGGTGACAAGGTTATCATCACTCCAATCGCTGGCAAGACTGCTCATGTAAACTTCGACCGTATTTACTGGTCTAATATGCTGGCTCTGGCTATACAGAAATGCCCCTACGAAGACTAACCCCGCTCGAGAGTCGTGCGGCTGCCTGATAGGCGACTGCACGACCTCGATCTTTTTTATATTTAAATTTTGAAAGAAGTGACAGTGGTGTTTTGTGAGACATTGCGCAGGAACGTAAAACGGTGGCGCGAAGCGCCACCGTTTTACGTTCCGAGCATAGCGGCAGTTTTCGAGAGGAAAATTGAACGCGTGTCGAACAGAGCACAGCTGTCGCTTCCGTACCCTACCTCACTTCCCAACCTTTTTCTGCTACTACTTTATAGACGTTGTCCATGTGGGTGGTGACTTCGGGGTCGGTGAGGGTGCGGTCGAAGGATTGGAAGACTAAGCGGAAGGCGTAGGAGGTGCGAGAGTCTTTGGTGAAGGTATCAAACAGGGCGAGGCGGACAAGAAGGTCGCCAGCGGCGTGGCGGATGGTAGCTTCAATATCATAAGCCAATCCCCCTTCCCCGACCCAGAGCGCAATGTCCCGGGACATGGCTGGATAAACTGAGACTGGTTTGTACGTGGCGGGAGTTTTGAAAATAAATTCTCCGTATGAAGATGGTGCGTTAAGAGTCGGTAACACCCCAGACAAATTTGCTTCGGCGACGCCCTTTTCCATATTCCACTCCAATTTTGCACCAAGCACTTGCTCCACAGTCTCACAAGCAGTCTTCAGGAGTAGGTCATCTTTTGAATTGTAGCCATTACCCTTCGTGCGGACACCAAGAGCAATTGGGGTATGTTCCGTCACTGACGCTTCAGTTTTATCAAAGACCGTACCAATTTCAAACACGCGAACATCGGTCATACCGAGCAGGTCTGTGTGAGTGAAGTTAGCGTCGAGTACTTTGTGCAAGTTTTTATTGAGTGTACTGCGTAGATAGCTCTTGTCGCTCGCGAGAGAATTTTGGAGCTGAATCACGTCTTTATTGGTGAATGATGAAGTAACCACTTCGGAGAAACCGTGTTGGATAAGTTCCTGTCGAATAGCTTCTGTATAAAATTGGCGGACATTTACTTCTACCAAAGGTGCTGCTTCAGGGATGATTGACTCAATATGATGAAGACCGTGGATGCGGCCGATTTCCTCGATGAAATCTTCGGCAATGAGTAGGTCATTACGCTCCCACGGGCCTACTACGGTAAAGGAATCGCCGGTAGCAGCCATAATAGTCGCTCCGATGCGCACGAGGATGTCCTGCATCTCCGCTGCTGAGAGTACGACTCCCAGAAGCGCGTTCACCTGCATGACTGGCACCACCACTTCAGGGTTTATTTTCGTTTCCTTGTATTCATCCACCCACCCTTCAAAGGTTCCGCCCGCAATGTCCTTGATGAGTTTTATTATTTCTGCTTGAGCATAAGGAATCAGCTCGCGTGACGGTTCGTTTTCAAAACGCTTACTGGCGTCAATCACAATACCGAGACGACGAGCGGTCTTGCGAGTTATGGTCGGATGGAAGTGAGCGGCTTCGATAATGATATTTTTTGTGCCCGCATGGACACCGGCGTAGCGACCACCCTTTACACCAGCCAGTCCAATCGGCGTATCGGTGGCGCCATCGACAATCAGGAGCTCGGTACCGATGAGTTCGACAACACGATCTTCATTCTTACCGCCCTCAGCCAAGAGACTGACGGTCTCGCCAATGCGTGCATTACGAATCACAAAATTCCATTTCCCTTCTACTTGTTTGAAGAGGTCTGCGTCATAGGCATGCATTGGTTCACCAATGGCATACATGACGTAGTTGGTGGCATCGACTATGTTGTTGATGGAACGTACGCCTAGAGCACGGAGTCGAGTCTGTAGCCACATTGGCGAATCGCTGACAGTGACTCCGGTAATGAGTGCTGCGGAAAAACGCGGACACGCTTCGGCACTTTCAATCGTAATTGAAACCTTATCGGTAGCAACAAGTGCTGGTTTTTCTATAAATGGGTCGTGCACAAGCGAAGCGCTTATCAATGAGGAAATCTCACGTGCCATGCCGCGGTGACAAAGACAATCACTCGCTCGGTTGGGCAAGACACTAATATCAAATACAACCTCCCCTTCTACCTCCTCGACGCCATCGACTTCAAAAGAGTGGAATGTCAAAAGCTCCTCCATTTTTTCTGGAGCTGGTAGTGCGTCACCAAGATAGTCTTTAAGCCACGAGTGTACGATTTTCATATCTAAAATTGGTTGACGAATCTTAGGTCTCCGGTGTAGTAGTCGCGGATATCTTCGATGCCGTAGCGCATCACACCGAGACGGTCGACACCGATGCCGAAGGCGTAGCCAGAGTAAACGGTTGGATCAATGCCGCAATTACGTAGGACATTAGGATGCACCATACCGGCACCCATCACTTCAATCCACTTTCCGGCTAGCTTTGAATTGCCATCACGCAACTTCATATCCACTTCCACACCTGGCTCTACAAAAGGAAAGAAGCTTGGGCGAAAACGGACTTCGGTACGACCACTAAAAAACTTCGAAAAGAAATGTTCGAGAGTACCCTTGAGGTGACCCAGGTGCACCCCCTTATCAATATGGAGTCCTTCAAGCTGATAGAACTGTGCTTCATGGGTAGCGTCGGTGGCTTCATTGCGAAACACCTTGCCGGGCACAATCATCCGGATTGGTGGCTTGTGTGTCTCCATATAGCGTGCCTGGACTGGACTGGTGTGGGTACGCAGTACCATCGGCTCAGAAACGTCTTTTGGCTTAAACCAAAACGTATCTTGCATATCCCGTGACGGATGGTCTTTGGCGACGTTTAGCTTGTCGAAGTTGTAGACTTCAGTTTCCGCCTCTGGACCCTCAGCAAACACAAAACCAATCTCAGAAAAAATCTGATTGATTTCGGCAATCATTTGTGTCAGCGGATGCTGGTGTCCTTTTTCGACTTGCATACTAAGAGAGATTAATTAGTTTGTGGAATAGCGGTCAAAAGTTCGAAGTAACGGCCGTTTTCCTTGATGTAGATATTGGTGTCAGTGACGATAGTCTCAAACTTGTCGCCAGGGTAAATCATCTGGGTATTCTGCCACGCACGGTCGTCTATCTCGGTGACATATAAGCCATCTTCAAGTTGGATGACGATTAAGTCAGAAGAGTTGGGGAAGAATTCGTAGTATTTAATTTTCTGCCATTTGCGGTCGATGCGGATTTCAGAACGACAAACGCGGTTGTTTTCTATGTGTAGCGGTGTGCTGGTCGAAAGACGTTGCTCTTCAATCTGACTGGCGAAGTGTAAACCGAAACGCAAGGCGATGGTCGAGCTCCCTGTATCTGGGGTACAGAAATAGTACGGAGTAGACGGATTTGAACCAATCCAGGTGGCATAGAGTTCACCAGCGCGAGGAATGAGTCGCATATTCCCCTGCTCAACATACACTGGCGCCTTTTTGGTTGTTGAAGCATTAGTACTTGATGCGAAACGAAATTTTTCAATCTCGGCTTCAAGACGACTAATCACTGAAGTTGAAGATGCCGTACTGGAAGCAAACAACTTTGCTGTATATATGTACTCACTATTAGACTTAAGTGTCCCCGCCGCAGCCTTTGGAGTGATGATGAAATTACCGGTAGTGGTGGCTCGTGGAAAAAGGTCGGTAGTGGTTGCTTTTGAAACATAGACACCCTGCCCACTTGTGTTGGTGTACTCCGCAATCGGTCGAATGTACGGTAGCTCTGGCATATTGAAAGCGGCCGCCTCGGTCACGATATACGAATCCACCGGCAGCACTTTTACCCAAGTATGGAGTCCTGACTTTTGTACCACTACGCGGTGAAGACCATTTTCGATATTTTGAATATAGTAGGCGGCACGGAAGAGTCTTGGGCGGTCGACTTTTTCTTCATCGAGATACACATCGACGTCGAGATTGTCGTTGGTGATGTAGATACCGCCAGTAGTCACAATCGATGTCTGTTGATTGTCAAAATTGAGTCGGTAGCCAGAAGTATAAAAAATAAAAATCGGCAGAGACACGAGGAAAATAAGCAGCAACGTTAAAAAGAAGTAGCGGCGTTTCCTTTCGGATAGTGATTTAATTTCTGGTTCCATTGGCATAATAATACGATAATTATTTGACTCGTTTGGGAGTTACCCAGAAGCCCATGTAGCGACCAAACATCAAGCGTGTCTGAGCGTCAAGTCCCGGAATCGCACTAAAGACAATCATTGTCACCGGTACGATAATCCACTGCAAGACCATGATGACGTAGCTGAAACGCGGGGCTTTTTCGGGACGAGGCGGCGTGAGTGAAAGAGAAATGATGGACGATACGATCAGACCACCCATGGCGATAATGAGGAGGTTGCGCACCATGATGGGGAGCTCGTAGGAAAGAACTGTTTCGTGGAATTCGCGGGTACCGAGGAAAATCGGCGCCCAACCAAGAATGAAAAGCATGATGGGGTTGGTCACGAGCGACCAATACCCTTCACCTTGAAGGGCGGCGACAGAGAGTCTTTGCTTGAGAGGAATGTTTTTATTCTTCATGAAGTGATACACGATGTAACACCAGTTTTCTACTCCATACGTCCAACGGCGATGCTGCTTGTAGATGTTGCGCACTGTCCCCCAGAAACTTGAGCCAATAGTAGCATCCATAGAAATCGGGTACGAAAGTGGAATGACTTCAAACTTTCCGTCGTTGGCGATGAGGAGGTTCCAGAAGATACGCGAATCTTCACTGACTACGTTGGCTTGACCGTAGCCGATTTCGTAGAGGGCTTGGTACGACACTGAGTGCGAAGAAAATGTCGCTGACTTGTCTGGTCGCTCTTGCATAATCATCTGCCAAAAAGTACTCGACATCGCCATCACACGTGAAAGAGCTGGTGCTTCCCAGAGGTTGTTATTGAAAAGTGGCACCGGCTGGTAGGCACTCTTGTAGGGATTCTTGGCGGTCAAGAAATGCCACATAAGACAGTTGAAGTAGTCCGGGTAAATGACGGTGTCTACGTCAAAAATAGACGTGACTATGTCCCGGACTGGAATCTGATATTTCTCAATCACTTCTTTATGGACGACCCGAAGCGCATAGTGCGTGTTTGAACCCTTCCCGGCAATTTCTCCCATCGTGTCTGCTGGGTGAGCAGTCACGAGAAGGTGCCCGAATACGTCCTTGTACTTTTCCTGCATCCGATAGCCCTGAGCGACGATTTCTTCGCCGGCTCGTTTTTCAGCTGCGAGGACAACGATCATTTTCTTTAGATCATACTTCGCTTCAGAAAGACCACGGAGCGCTTCGTCGAGGACTTCTTCAGGCTCGTTGTAGTATGGGAAAATCACTAGCTGGTAGAAATGCTCGTACTCAAAACGACTGGCCAAGACTTTCCAGTCGAGCTTCATGTGGTGCTTGAGACGCTTGAGGTTGTAGCGCACGTGATACGAAAGAAAGAGTGTCTTGAGCACCCAGTAAATAGCAAAGGCAATAATGAAGTACGCTGCCCAAAACGGAACGTAGATAGACGCAAGAATAACCAAGATGAGGGCAGACCAGGAGGCTGCGCCAGGGATAATTTCGAGGATACGAAAAAGACGTCGATCCTTTCCAGTAAGTTCGGTTGCCCGACCTACCTTAAAGTCTGCGCGACGTGCGTATGGTAATAAGTGCGACTGGTCTTCTTCTGACATGTGTATCTGCGAGTATAGCGCGTTTTGATACGGAAATAAAGCTAGTTTGAGGGGTTTTTGTGTTTTATTTAAATGACTTTTTTCGGACTGACATAACAGCAAAAAGCCGTTCGCTGGAGCGAACGGCTTTGGTTTATACCCTGGTAGCAGAATCAACGGCGTTGGCCGGGGATAAGTCATACCAGAGCGACATGAGGGCAAAGGTGGGACAACGTTCACCTTTCGGGTTTTTGGGGAAATATTGGTTGAGTACTTCCTCCGTAACGGCCAAGCCAAGCGTCTGAAGCGCCGAGAGTGCTTCGGACTCAACGTCAACCGGCGTATTTTCAATAAGACCGATAAAGTCTCCATTGAGGCACGTGCGTCCAATCGCCCAGCGCGCGCCAGCGATTGGTTTCAGTGTAAGTTTTGCAGTCATGTAATATTCCCCCTTGTAAAAAGAACAGAGCCCGCGGAGGCGGGCTCTGTTCTTTTTACATAATGAGATATTTACACAAAACACAGCCAACCTGATGAATTCAGACTGACCAGCACAAATGACTTGTAGGTGTTTCGTTGCATTAGTTTTAAAGTAGCACGGACTATAGGAGGACGCAACGATACGGATAAAACAAAAGCGCAGACTAATGTCTGCGCTTTTGTTTTATTCTGAGCCGACTCTCGGACTCGAACCGAGGACCCACGGTTTACAAAACCGTTGCTCTACCAACTGAGCTAAGTCGGCGTCTCTTCACCATTCACCACTTCAAACTGAACGTCCAGCATCATACCAAATTACAAGAAATGTGCCAGTCCTCTACTTGTGGTCATTTTCTAATGTCCGGGCTCTCATCTCTACTTGCTCTTTGGTACTCATGGTGGTCTTCTCTTTATGTTGTGCCATGTGGGTCAGATGCGACTCTTGTACGTGACGCTTGAGCTCTTTGCGAAGCTGTTTGGTACGAAGGCGATTTTTCTCAAACTGATGTTCGATATGGGTATAGACAGAGACCAACACCCGCAAGACTGTTTTAAGGAGTGAATGGATACTGTAGTACCACCCGAGCTGCACCATGTACCGCGAAAGGTGTTTCCAGTTGTTTGACCACTTCTCTTCAATTCGCATAATCCGAATGTCGAGTGAGTCACGCAAACGCCCGCAGGCAAGCCGGCGGGCGTTTATGTGCTCAATTCGAACCACCACCGCATACGCAGTAAAAAGGATAATACTACTTGCAAAAATGATGCCGGCGGTTGCCATTGTTCTATTTTACCGAAACGCGAGAAATTTTCACTACTGCCACGTTCTCACCAAATTTCTGCACTGCGCCATTTACCATTTCTGAAATAGTCATGTCTGGATTCTTGATGAAGGGTTGCTCCATAAGAATTTGGTCGCGGAAGTATGAAGAAAGTTTTCCTTCCATAATCTTTTCTTTCATTTCTT